>NZ_JAOQJI010000024.1:0-57968 GCF_025567125.1 Phocaeicola fibrisolvens
CCAAAAGGCATGGACATAGGAAAAACATAAATCATACTCTATGAAAAATGGCAAAACGATGATTATATAACGAAAAGAGGATGCATCATTTTGACACATCCTCTCGTTCTTACTTACGTATTTTACAACCATACATTCCATAATATAAAATAAACAGGAAACAGGGTAAACATAACCAATATGCCTGTTGTGCGCCACATGCATCTTTCAACCAACCATACACAGTCGGTATCACTGCACCGCCGAACATAGCCATAATAAGTAGTGATGAACCTGTTTTCGTAAATCTACCAAGGTCAGCAATTGCCAAAGGCCACAATGCAGGCCACATCAGCGAACAACCCAAAGCCATTAAAGACACAAAATAAATAGATATGTCAGAAGGAGTAACGACCACCAGTACGGAACCGATAATTGCAATGATAGAACATATCTTCAATGCGGTAGCCTGGCTGATATAGCGTGGTATAAAGATGATGCCACATATATATCCTATAACGATTCCGATAGGTGCAATCCATGCATAGTTGGCAGCATTTGCCAGTCCAATTGAATTAGCATAATCAACCAGTGTACCCAACGATACAGTCTCTACACCGACATAAAGAAACAGTGCGATACACCCCAACAATAAATGGGGGAACTGGAATATGGATGTTTTTCCTGAGCTTTTTGATTCGTCAGCTACATTATCTGCCGGAGCATCTTCTCCTTCTGCCTTTACTTCCGGCAGGGGAGCGAAAAATGCCATTATACCAAGAATCACAAATGCCAAGATGATAATCAGGAAAGGATATTCAAGGTCGGAAATGCCAATCTTGTTTACATCTTTTCCAATGAGCCATACGATGAATATAGACGGTATCGGCCAGGCAAGCTTGTTACAAATACCCATAATACTGATACGTTTGGCCGCACTTTCCAACGGACCGAGTATGGTGATATATGGATTTACTGAGGCCTGCAGATAGGCATTACCTGCCCCACTCACGAAGGAAGCCAGAAGGAACAATGTGAAACTGCCATCATTTGCAGACAAAATGAAAAGATAAAAGGCAACTGCAAATATAAAAAAGGACACTGACATGGTTTTCTTATATCCTATCGCCTTTATCGTAAGTCCGGCAGGATAGCCGAATAACAGAAAAGGTATAAAGGTGGCTGCTATAATCAGGTAAGAAGCCGCATTGGATATATTCAGTGAACTTTGAAGTACTGGTACCAATAAAGAGTTAATTCCCAAAGCAAAACCTATGGCAAAAAACATTATTCCGATAAAAGCCAGAGGTATTAAAGTTTTATTGTTTGAAGTCATTTGTCGTAAAAATTAAGGTAATCAAATACAATGTAATGTTATTCTAATAAGGTAATGTAACTTGTAAATAGAGAGACCCAAGAAGCTAATCCTGAACTATTTCAATTCTTCACTTTGTGATTTCTTCACCTTCAGTCGGCTCAAATTGACGTGACTGTTCCCCTTGGTCGTGCAGTCAAGCACATCCGTTTCTCCTTCTAAGGTAAATTGGCTACCCGCTCCAGCCGATACTTGCAAGTATCTTGCCTTTACGTTCATCGCTCCCCTAGAACCGGCAGCCAAAGACACACTGAGTGAATCTACTGCAAACGGCTGGTCCGCCTTCAGTTCAGAACAAGTCATGCTGATTCGGCGCACATCGTTCGTATAAATACATACTTTCCCTTTCGGCATCGGTCCATTCGCATCCTTAAGCGTGAATGACAGTGTACCGTTCTCCAGTTTCTGCATTCCCAGCTCCGGGTTCTCCACTTCTACACGAAATGTATCTGCCCGAATCAACACGACCTTGTATCCGGCAAAATAAAAGTTCTTTACCGGCTTCTCAGCCTGACTCAACAAACAAAAGCCAAGTCCTGCCAAGCATAATGCTATTCTCTTCATACTGCTATTTATTTTAATTGTCATTTACTTTCAAAATACTGTTCATCCGGTCTGCATTCTGTAACCGTTTATTACTTTGGAAAATGGAACGTCCCCAATTGATGTTGTATGACAGGCTGACATAGAACATATTCCGGTTGTTACGAATCAATACATTCCGGTCGGAGGCGATGACCTGGTTCAATTGTTCTGTCCGGTTCTGTCCGGTATTTGGAACCCTCCGTGAATGGAAACAGAATCCCCATCCCGGCATTCAAGTTCTTCCATTTATAGCTTGCATTAATGCTGCTGTTATTTTCAGATGTCATGACATACTGGCCCGACAAAGACTTCATCGGTTTCATCCAGGAGCCATTGAGTTGAAACCCCTTGTATGTCATGGCCAGATAAGCACCATAATAGAAATTATTCAGGGTATGTTCGTAAGCTTCCCCCTTCGATTTATAATAGTTCCATCCGCCAAACACCTGAAAAATAAACAGTTTCAGTATATCCGTCATCTGTACAATCAACTGTGCGCCATAGTTGACGTCATAGTCCTGGTTGTTTTCCTGAAAGACAAAGCGTTTCCTTTCGGGCGAATAAAAAATATCCTGCTGAATGGGATGAAAGCTGCGGTCGGCCACCAGCGTCAGCACAGAAGCAAACTTCTTGTTATCCCACACCGAGAAATTAATTTGATTGCGCAACGTGTTATAAGGAGTCAGCGAACGGTTTCCACGCATAATGGAAAGGGAATCGATTTCCTGTATCACTTCAGAAAGGCTGCTCAAAGAAGGGAACAACGGACGAAAATTGATTGAATACTGCAAATCCCAATACTTCTGCTTGTAGGATAAAGACAAGGACGAAGTATTGCGCCAATAATTCACCGACTCGTTCCCCTGCCGCTGCTGCTGGAACCGCAAACCTGTACCGACCGTGTAAGCGACCTTACCCAGACTGCCTTGGAGCTGGACATACGGATAGGCATTGTAGTTCCTCAGATTCACTTGCTCGTCTGTTCCGTAAAGGTTGCTCGCGTATTGGTATGTAGCACGCAAACCAGCCGAGAGGTTCACCTTCTTGCCTTCCCGCCAATAATATACCTCGCCAATCAGTGATTTCTGGTTTCCATCCGTCGTGTTGTTTATTTCCGACAGAGTCTGTCCATCCAGGCGATCTGTCAGCGTACGCTCATAATCCGTATTTCCCAGCGTACCGACCAGATTCACTTCCACTCCCTGATTGTTCTTCATCTTGCGGCTGTAAGTAAGGTCAAGCGACGGGATATAGCTGGAGAAAGAAGAATGGATATCCCGCTGCCCCGTGAACTGCTGCTCCTGAAACATCTGCTGACGGTTCCTGTTGTAGTTCGAACTAATCTGGTTATCCAATCGGACATTCACCATATCTTTCTCATTTTTATAAAGGTAACCGACGGCAATGTGATGATCCGTATATCCGAAAGGAGCAAACTCCCCCCGTTTGTCACGCTTCAGCGTTGAACCGTCCGGAAACGAATAAGTCTCCAGTTCATCCGTCCGGCGTTCGGAATAGTCACGGTAGTTCACATTATAGTCAATCGAGAACTGAGATTTCTTATAATTGGTCCGAAAGTTGAGGTTCCCGTTCACGAAGCCAGTAGTAAGCGCGCTCGTACCTCCGACGGACAGCGAAGTGCCCACCCGCGGCTCTTTCAAGATGAAATCAAGCACTCCGGAATTGGAGTCCAGTTCACGCATGGAGGGCAACTGACTATAATCCACACGTGCAATCTGCTGCGGCTTCAAAGCCTTCACTTCCTGCAGGCTCGCCTTCACCCCGTTAATCCGGTAAATTACCCCGGAAACCCCAGAAATGGAAATCGATTCCTGTACCGGGTCGACAAACAGCCGCGGGAGCATCATGCTTTTCAACAGACTGAGGCTGGAAGTGGCCGCTTCCACCTGCTTCACACTCGGATAAGCCATAATCTTCCCGGTTTTGTGTACCATGCCTTGCGCTACCACCTCAACACCTCCCAGGCTGACCGTATCGAGTGCCAACGATATGATTCCCAAATCCAGGTTCTTGCGCTCACCGTTCTGTATCAATGCGACATTCTTTTCATACCCCACATACGATATCTCCAACCAGAAATTATCCAGTTTCACTTCCGATTCAAAACGTCCTTTCTCATCCGTCGTAAACCCAGTGACATACACCGAGTCTTCTGTCAGCACCCGCATCGTAGCACCTGCAAGTGGCCGGTTCTCGTCGGCCGCATATACGCGTCCTTTTATTTCCTGGGCAGAAAGAAACAAATTTCCAGCAAACAATAAAAGAAAAGACAATGACAGTACCCGGAGCTTACTGAAACAACGTGACATATAAGTTTGTTTGTGATATGTTTTCATCATTTTCTATTTAGCAAAGTTATTCTTCATCATGGCATGCACAACATCCCCAACAGATGAATTTACAAGGTGATATACTCCAAAACTTCAGTATCTTATTCTTTTCACTAGCATTTAGATTCTGCGAATATAACACATTCTCCCCCAATAGCCAAGAAAAAATTAACAGATTAACATACGGTTATTCTCTTCCAAAATTTCAAGACAAATACATTAACCTGCCAAACGTGCATACAAAATCTGTACAACCAGTATTTCTTTTCCTTGCTTACGCTTGCATAACGTAAGAAAAATTTCCATCTTTGTAGAAAAGCAAAAAAAACTAAATTTACGTTCCTCCATGAAGAACCTATACATTCTAGATGACCACCCCATCATCACAGAAGGACTTAGCCAGCTATTGGCCAACAATCAGCGTTATCAGATAACTATCGGGCATCATCATTCTGAATTATACAATTACCTGACTCAGACCACTCCAGATTTATTAATCATAGATTATGAAATTCAAAATAAAACGGCCTTGGATATTATAGCCTATCTACGGCAGAAAGCAATCCAGATTCCCATACTTGTGTATACCATGCACACAGAATTCTGGATTATCAAACTGTTGACCAAGGCAGAAGTGGCAGGCATCGTAACCAAAAATGACAAAATAAATGAAATCGAAACAGCCATCGAATGCATTTTAGAGGAACACAACAAATATTATTCACCGACAGCATTACATGTCGTGCTTTCCATTGTAGGCGACCAGTCTGCCACCAAACAGATAAACTACACTCCCAGTCCACGTGAAAACGAAATTATTCAAATGCTATCTTGTGGACTTACTTCCGATGAAATTGCCCACAAGCTCAACCTTAGTAAAAATACCATTGACACGATGCGAAAAAACATCCTGTTAAAAAGTGGAGCCACCAATGTCTCACATCTTATGCGAATTGCTTTTTTAAAAGGTTGGATTACGATATGAAACAGATTGTATTTTTTATTTTTCTCTGCCTGACCACACAGTTAACGGCCGGCGAAAAAGGCCATAATTTAACCGACTTGCTACAGTCGTTTGGCGATAACGGTGAATATGCCCAAATGGATTCTATATACAGACTCATCACTCGTGAAAGCCGCTACAGCCAAGATAAACTTTATGCCTTGAATATTGACTTGGATTATGCCCGGTTTCTCAACCAAAAAGGAGACTGTGAAAAAGCATGCACCTTGTTGACCCAAATCCGACGAAAAGCCACCACACTGGAGAAACTGCAGGAAAACAGACCTCTACACCCCATGTTACAAACGATTAAAGCACTGGCCACGTATGAAACCGCCTACGGACAATGGCAAGCCGACCACTTGTCGGAAGCCAGGGGTACTGCTACTGAGGCCGTCAAATTATTGGAACAATTGAAAGATTCTGCCAATCTGGCCGAAGCCTATAACCTATCGGGAGTTATACACCGGAAACTTTTTATGTTCGACGATGCCATCACGCTGTACGAAAAAGCGCTGGCCATTACCGAAAACCTGCAAAACTATAACCTGGCGTCTATCATCGTATCCAACATCTCCATTCTCTACAATGAAATAGGGAAAAACGACGAAGCCATACAAGTTTCCCGAAAAATGTTTACCTATCCTCAGACCGATACACTGACCTTGGATTACCGCATCGGAGAAGTTAACAGGTTATGCAATCACGCCATCATGCTGGCCAACAACCATCAGTTCAACAATGCATTGGACACCCTCCAACTGGTAGACCAGAAACTCCAACCGGAAATGCCCGACGGACTCAAGTTACTGGCATATACACAATACGCCCGAGTGGCAAGAGATTTGGGGAAATCTTCGCAAGCCTTTCAATATTATCAAAAAGCCATGAGCTACAAAGCTACCACACGCAATAAAGCAAACATTGCCAATCTGGAATACCTGTATGGCTACATGCTGTTTCACGATACAGATTCTTTATTGCAGGCACGCCACTACATCATGGAAGCAGCCGACTTCGCCAGAAAAAACCCCTCCGGCCTGTTGCCCAAAATATTACTGACTCTTGCTGAAATAGAAGCCAAAAGACATGAAAACCAGTTATCCTACCAACTGGTTCTCGAGGCTTATAAGGCCAACGAAGAACTGAACAACCAATATTTCCATAATCGCCTGTCCGGATTCGAAGCAGAACTGGATTTAAAAGAAAAGAACCTGCAAATTGCTGGTATCAACGAAAAACGGGCGGAAGAAAAAGCAGCTTATCTGTTACGCACCTATACCATCGGAAGCATTCTTGTATTGCTTGTCCTGCTTCTTGTAATCCTAATCATCAGCATGCACAAAAGAAAGATAGCATTCAATTTAAAACAACTGAAGCTGGAAAAAGAAATCAAAGACAGGGAAATGCAAAGCCAGCTTTTGCTCACTGACATGCATAAAAAAATGACCGAACAATACATCTGTGGACTGGAAGACAGCAATAACCGCATTTCCAAGGAACTTCACGATGGTGTATGCAATGACCTGCTGGCAATCGAACTGGAAATGCAACAAACAGGACCTTCCACCCTGAGCTTCCAACTCGAGCAGGTAAGAGAAGCGCTGCGCAATCTGTCTCATCAGTTGGCCACTCCCATCTTCCGCAATTTCAGTTTATATCAGGTTCTGACTCTTTATACAGACAAGCTGAAGACATTGGAAAGCATTCATATAGAATGCTATATAGAAGAAAATATAAAACAACTCTCATTTTCACCCGAACGTACTCAAGAAGTTTATCGTATTCTTCAGGAAGTCATATCCAACTTGATCAAGCATGCAGACGCCAAAAATGCCTATATCACAGTCACTTATGAATTCCAGCAGATAAATCTTCTAATTGAGGACGATGGAAAAGGGTTTGATTTAGAGAATCCTGTCAATAACTCCTTTCAAACCGGACTGGGGTTGAAAAATATCAAAGAACGTTGCAGCAAGCTCCAAGGGTCTTATGAGATTCAATCGAAAAAAGGTCACGGAACGATTATCCATTTCAAATTTCCTGTATAATTTTTTACCAATATTTCTTAAATAAATCTCATCACAAGACCGACTAGCCAAGAGAGAAAATAACGTCTCAAGGCACCTGCATTAGAAGCAGAATAAAAGAATCCGTATTACAACTCCCCTACGTCGTAACACGGATTCTTTGTTCATCATAGTAATAAAATTATTACTTATCCATCAATCTGTCAGTTCCCCCAATCATGATTTCTCACTATCTTTCTTTACCCAATATAAAAGACCTTGTGGCCTTCCGCGGTATATTGTCCCCTTCAAAAGCTACTTTTGTATAAATCCCCGTATAGCAAATTCTCCTTTTCAGAATCTCATTGTTCTTCAGTTCTTCTTTAAATCCTTTTTCAAATCCTAGGCTTTTATTATTATTTTTGTCAAAAATAAGCGATTAAACCTAAAAACAAAACCCCATAAATAACCTATTTTATATTCCTATTTATTGGAATATACACCAAGAAGCCTCACCAGTAATCGAAAGATCACCAATGAGGCCGTATCATCAAATTTACTCTTACAAATATTCTTATCGTTTCCGCTGCGGGCGCTCCTTCTTCATCTGTTCAAACGCCGTCTTCTGTTCGTCGGTCAGTAAATCCGTTATTTTCTTATTCAATTCCTGCATGGCTACTTTACGTTCCTCACGCGACAAATCCTGCTTAAAGAAATCAGTATAAAAGCCTATTTTTACACTTTACATTCGCAGTAAAGCATGTCCTTCTTTCAAAAAAACGATGACGGAAAGTAACCAATTATAACTGTCATTATCCTGAAAACTAATGTAGGACGATACTAAGGCCCTATATACTCTATCTATAACAAAGCAACCCCTTTCTTTCGGCTCTGCGGAGCTTTCAAGAAAGGGGTTCATCGTTTTTCAATAAGAGAATAAATCAACCGATTCATACACCAATGATAACGATATTTGTCATCATAATAATAGATAAATTCAGCAACAGTCTTACTTCAATTCATTTATACAAAAAATATTAACCTATTTTTTATTATTTACGCAAAGAAAGGTTTTATTTTTATCCCATACACCACGGAAAACCGTGATTTTATTAACCTAAATAATCAAATTACCCTTTATTTTCTGTGTAACGACAAGTCATTTTCTCTGTACCACAGTGTGAAATATAAAAACCACAGTGCGGGATATATATTTCACACTGTGAAATACAAATACCAAAGTGTGGTACAGAGAAAACATCGGCAGAAAAGGAAGAAGATGTAAAGCCAACACAAACTATGCACCCGACCGTTGAACAAATCCCCCCTCCGCTTGTTATATAAACAACCGGTTACATTGAAATGAGAGTACTGATTGCGCTTATACTGTTTATATTCACCCTTTCTGCTGCATACACTTTGGACACGGCGGAGAAACCGACGGAAAAATTGCACCCGGCAATGGGAAGCGTCTTACAGGTTGAAAAGCATAAACCGCAATTTATTTCACCTGCTCTCCATCCAGACTGCATGCTTCCCGCAGACCACGTATACGAAATACACACCTTTTTCAAGCAGTCCTGTCAACGGTACTTACAATATTTACAGTTCTCTGTCCGTGCAAACATGCCACGCCTTCTCAAAGCCATCAGACTTTCTGTACAAAACCGGACCGCGGTTTCGACCGGGCAATATAAACAGGGACACACGCTCACACAGAAAAAGCAGAAAATTCTTTACACGTACATCATTCGGCATATTGTAATTTAGCTGTATCGTCATCCCATCTCACCCACATCAGGCAAGCACTTATCGCGTTCTTACCTGACGTCTGTTCGTGCCTACCCGGCATGAAGGACGACAAAAAATTCTATATATAAATTCTACAACTAATTACACTATGAGCTTCAATATCGCAAAAACCAGCCAAAAAAGAATAGTAATCGTAGGAGGAGGATTCGGAGGACTGAAACTGGCTCAAGAACTGCATCGGTCCGGCTTCCAGATAATCCTGATTGACAAGAACAATTATCACCAGTTTCCACCGCTTATCTATCAGGTGGCTTCCTCCGGACTGGAACCCAGCTCCATCTCGTTTCCATTCCGGAAACTATTCAACGGATATCAAGACATTCATTTCCGTCTGGCCGAAGCAAGGCAAATCTATCCCGACCAAAAGGTTCTCCAGACCTCTATCGGGAAAATCGAATATGACTACCTGATACTGGCAGCTGGTACGACATCCAATTTTTTTGGAAACAAACGGATAGAAGAGGCAGCCATGCCCATGAAGACCCTGTCGGAAGCAATGGGGTTAAGAAATGCTTTGCTCAGCAACCTGGAGCGAAGCATCACGTGTGCTACCAGCCAGGAACGACGGGAACTGCTGAATGTGGTCATTGTAGGCGGAGGAGCGACGGGCGTGGAGATTGCCGGCGCCATGGCTGAAATGAAACGCTACGTATTGCCCAAAGACTATCCGGAAATCGACTGCAACGACCTGCACATTTTCCTGATTGAGGCAGGCAACCGTCTGCTTTCCGGCATGTCGCCCGTGTCTTCCCGAAAAGCGGAAGAATTTCTCCACCGCATGGGAGTGCAAATTTATCTCCATACACGCGTGACAGATTTTGTGGCACACAAGGTAATCCTAGAAGACGGAATGGAAATCCCAACACGGACTTTTATATGGGTCAGCGGTGTACGGGCCAATGAGATAGGCAACCTGCCTCCCACAATCACCGGCCGTGGAGGACGCATTCTGGTAGATGCCTACAACCAAGTAAAAGGAATGAACCACGTGTTCTGTATTGGCGACCAGTGTCTGATGACCGACGACAAGCATTATCCGGAAGGGCATCCGCAACTGGCACAAGTGGCCATCCAACAAGGAAAGCTTCTGGCCCAAAACCTGAAAAGACTGGAGCAAGGGAAAAAATTGCATCCGTTTCACTACAAGAACCTGGGTACCATGGCCACCATCGGGCGAAACAAGGCCGTTGCCGAACTACATACCCTCAAGACACAAGGATGGTTTGCCTGGGTACTGTGGCTGGTGGTACACCTACGATCTATCCTAGGTGTCCGCAACAAAATCAATGTATTATTAAACTGGGTTTGGAGTTATCTGACGTATGACCAATCGCTACGCCTCATCGTCTATGCACAGAAGGCTAAAGAGGTAAGGGAACGGGAAGAACGGGAAAGCCAAACGCATTGGGGAGAAGAAATGCCATCCTCCTCCAAACACTAACAAACAAATGGGGCAAATCCGTCGCACAAGATGACGAATTTGCCCCATTCATTTTATATCATCAGGCAATCACTTGATTACCATACGTTCACACGTTTTTCCGGAGCTACATACAACGGATCAGACGGTGTGATGTGGAAAGCATCATACCAAGCCTGGATGTGCGGGAGCGCACCGTTCACACGCCATCTGCCCAAAGAGTGAGGGTCTGACTTAGTATATACACGAATCTGCTCGTCGCGGATATTGCCAGCCCACAAAGTAGCGTATGCCAGGAAGAAACGCTGTTCCGGAGTGAAACCGTCTACCACACCCAGAGGGGCATCTTTCGTCGCATTCTGGAAGGCCAGGTAAGCCACGTTCAGACCTCCGTGGTCGGCCAGGTTTTCACCCAGTGTCAGTTCACCGTTGGCATGCAAGCCCGGCAATACTTCGATATTGTTGAAGAAATCCACCATCACCTGTGCACGTTCCTTGAAGCGGTCGGCATCACCCGGAGCCCACCAGTCGGTCAGATTACCGTCTTTGTCGAACTGACGGCCCTGGTCGTCGAATCCGTGAGTCATTTCATGACCGATTACCACGCCGATGGCACCGTAGTTAGCTGCATCGTCTGCTTCCATGTTGAAGAACGGCGGCTGAAGAATGGCAGCCGGGAAGCAGATTTCGTTAGTAGACGGGTTGTAGTACGCGTTGACTGTCTGCGGAGTCATCAGCCATTCATCCTTGTCGACCGGTTTGCCCAGACGGCTGTACATATCGTTGAAACTCCATTCTGAGGCGCGGCATACATTGGCCCAGTAAGAATCTTTTTTGATGTCCAGTTTGGAATAGTCTTTCCATTTGTCAGGATAACCCACTTTCACATGGAAAGCAGCCAGTTTTTCCTGCGCTTTCACCTTGGTGCTGTCGCTCATCCATTCCTGTGCATTGATACGTTCACCCAAGGCAGTCTGCAAGTTCTTCACCAACTTCACCATACGCTCCTTGGCTGCTGCCGGGAAGTATTTCTCCACGTACATTTCGCCGACCAGTTCGCCCAGCATGCCGTTTACTGAATTTACGGCACGTTTCCAGCGCGGCTGGTTTACCTGACGACCGGACAATACCTTGCCGTAGAAATCAAAGCGAGCAGCCACAAAGTCATCACTCAGACAAGAAGCGGCTGCATCCAGCAAGTTGTATTCCAGATATGACACATGCTTTGATATCGGCAGTGTGTTCATCAGACGAGCTACTTCCTGAATCGGTTCTACCTGTTCCACGTTCAGTTCGGCAGGAGCCTGAATGCCCAGTCCCTTTACATACGCATCCCAGTCGATACCGGAGATGGTCTTCTTCAGTTCATCGAACGACATCTTGTGGTAGTTGGCTTCCGGGTCACGAAGTTCTGTAGCACTGCGTGAAGCCTTGGCAATAGCTGTTTCGATTTCCATTACATCTGCCACCTTCTGCTGAGCTTCTGCCTCTGTGAAGCCTGCCAGCTGGAACAATTTGCCGATATATACCTTATATTGTTCACGGATATTCTGCGTGATACTGTCGTTGTCCAGGTAATATTCCTTTTCACCCAGGTTGATACCGCCCTGTCCCATCTGGAAGATGTTCAGCGAACTGTTCTTCGGGTCGGCATATACATAGCTATGGAAATAAGTACCGATACCGATATGCGCCATTTCAGTCATCATCGGGATGATTTCACCCTTGTCTTTCAGGGCTGCAATCTTACCCAGCATTGCTTTCACCGGCTCTGCGCCCTGCTTGTTCAAGGTCACGCTGTCCATGGCCATGTTGTACAAATCACCGATTTTCTGTGCGGCTGAACCTGCCGGATTGTTCTTCTGGGCAGCCAGTCCTTCAATCAGTTCACGCAACTGTTTCTGGCTGTTTTCAAACAACTGGTCGAATGTACCATAACGGGAGTATTCGGCAGTCAATGGATGTGCGTCGTTCCAACCGCCACATGCATAACGGAAAAAGTCGGTTCCGGCAGCCACGGTCGTATCCATGTTTGCCAGATCGATACCAGAAGTGCTTTTCGCTTCCTTCTGTCCGGCGCAGCTGGTCAGCATGGCAAATGCCAACGTAGCTACGGCTACATAATTTTTCTTGTTCATAAATGGTTGTTATTTTAATTAAGTCTCAAATTATTCTTGCTTCATTTCTTCCAGTTCCGACAAGAGGGAAGTCCATTCGTCCTCCGCGTCTGAAATCTGTTTCTTCAGCTGCTGATGCTGTTCATACAGTTTCATGTCGGAAGCCCCTTCCGGTGTGGCCATCTGCTGTTCCAGTTCCCCTACCTGGCCTTCCAGCTTCTCAATCTTCGCCTCACAATCGGCCACTTGTTTCTCTAATTTGCGGATTTTCTTGTTCAACTCTTTCTGGGCTTCATACGAAAGTTTGTTGTCACTGTCCGGTGTTTCTTCTTTCTTTTCAGGAGCCACCTGAGGCGACTGCGACAACTGAAGTTCGTTCAGGCTCTCCATCTTCTTTTTTTGCAGGAAATCGTAAATGCCGCCGATATGTTCTTTCACCAGACCACCGCCAAACTCATAGACCTTGGTCACCAGTCCGTCGAGGAACTCACGGTCGTGTGATACCACGATGACGGTTCCGTCAAATTCCTTTATCGCTTCCTTCAGCACGTCTTTCGAACGCATGTCCAAGTGGTTGGTCGGCTCATCCAGAATCAGGAAGTTCACCGGCTCCAGCAGCAACTTAATCATGGCCAGACGGCTGCGTTCTCCTCCCGACAGCACTTTCACTTTCTTTTCGGAGGCTTCTCCTCCAAACATGAAAGCACCCAGGATGTCACGTATCTTCAAACGGATATCTCCTTTCGCCACCCGGTCGATGGTGTCGAACACCGTCAGGTTCTCATCAAGCAGCTGAGCCTGGTTCTGGGCAAAATACCCAATCTGCACGTTGTGTCCGATGGTCAGCTTGCCTTCGAAAGGAATCTCATCCATGATGCACTTCACCAAGGTAGACTTACCTTCGCCGTTCTTTCCCACAAACGCCACCTTTTCCCCGCGGTGGATGGTCAGGTTCACATCGTGGAACACCACGTGGTCGCCGTATGCTTTCTTCACATTCTCGCAAATCACCGGATAGTTGCCGGAACGGATGGAAGGCGGGAATTTCAGGCGAAGGGTGGAATTGTCTTCTTCGTCAATCTCGATGGGGACAATTTTTTCCAGTTGCTTGATGCGGCTCTGCACCTGTACAGCCTTCGTGGCCTTGTAACGGAAGCGTTCGATGAAGTCTTCCGTATCTTTTATCTCTTTCTGCTGGTTTTCGTACGCACGCAACTGCTGCTCGCGGCGCTCCTTACGCAACACGACAAATTCATCGTAGGGTACTTTGTAGTCGTAAATCCGTCCGCAGGAAATCTCAATGGTACGGTTCGTCACGTTGTTGATGAAAGCCCGGTCGTGGCTCACCAACACCACGGCCCCCGAACTTGCTTTCAGAAAATTCTCCAGCCACTGAATACTCTCAATGTCCAGGTGGTTGGTCGGCTCGTCGAGCAAGAGCACATCCGGACGGCGCAACAAAAGTTTCGCCAACTCAATACGCATGCGCCATCCTCCACTGAACTCAGATGTCGGCCGGTTAAAATCGCTCCGGTTGAATCCCAACCCCGTCAGCGTACGTTCAATCTCTGCATGGTAGTTGGTACCTCCCATCATCAGGAAACGTTCGTTCTCGTGGGTAAAGCGCTCTATCAGTTCGTGATAACTCTCCGAATCATAATCCGTACGGTCGGCCAGCTCCTGGTTCATCTTCTCCAGCTTCTCCTGCATCTCGAAGATATGCTCAAAAGCCATCTCGGCTTCCGCCATCACCGTACGTGTATCGCTTAAAATCATCACCTGCGGCAAATATCCGATGGTAATACCCCGCTGCACAGCCACCACCCCTTCCGTGGGTTGCTGCAATCCCGCCAGGATTTTCAGCATGGTAGATTTTCCGGCACCGTTTTTTCCAACCAGTGCGATGCGGTCTTTCTTGTTGATAACAAACGATACATCTTCAAACAGGGGAGTCGTTCCAAACTCCACCTTCAATCCTTCTATTGAAATCATGCGAATCTATTCTTCTACATTACAAAGTGACGGCAAAGTTACAACTTTCCGCGCACAGCAATGACAGACAAGCTGTTAATTTTTCAAAGCGTCGGACGCTCCTTCCACCTTGCGCTGCAAATATAGCTGGTAGGAATTGACCACATTGTGCCATACACTGTAGAACCCGGCAGCTACTGCCGTCACGGGAGTGAAGAAGGTATAGCCCATCCAAATGGCGAATACAGTGTTTTTCTGCCCCAAAGCCTGTCCGGAACTGATGGAATCGCCATACTTACGCCCGGCTTTCTTTCCAAAATAGAACTGCAGACCACAGCATACCAGGGAAACGACTCCCAATCCGGCCTGATACCAGAAAGACACGTCGCTGTGGACGATACTTTTTACCGTCACTCCGATAGCCAGAGTCAGGGCTACGGCCCACAAATAGAATGACAGCTCATGATACTGCGCCACCTTGGCATGGACCTTCGGCAGAAGTACCCGCAACAGAATGGCAGCCAGAAACGGACAAAGCAACAACGGGAAGACCTTTCCTAAAATCAGGGTAAACGAACTACCGAAATTCAGTTCCGGATGTGGATGAACCAGCGGAAGCATCAACGGTACCAGAATGGCAGTCAGGATATTAATCAGAATAGTATAAGTGGTCAGATGGGCCGCATCTCCCCCCAGTTTACGGGTGACTACTGCGGCTGCCGTAGCTGTGGGACAAATCAGACAAATCATCGCTCCTTCCACCAGAATGCGGGCCGGGAAATCAGGGAATATCACCAGCAGCAAGCCCAAGACCACAAAACTGATTCCCTGAATCAGCAGCAAACGCAGGTGCCAGGCACACAGTTTCAAATCATGGAGACTGATTTTACAGAACGTGAGAAACAGCATCAGGAAAATCAACACCGGCTGTACAATGTCGATGGCACGGGTCACAAACGGTTTGGTCGGGGCAAGAAAAGGAATACTGACATACACAAAATATAGGATGACTCCCATTGCCATAGCAATCGGAAGCGTCCAGTTTTTACAAAAACGCAGAAAATTCATTTTTAATCCACTATGATGAAACAAATCGGGGGAACAGAATAAAAAAAGGATTTGCAAATCCGGCCATCGACAGGCTACGGTTTGCAAATCCTTTGTATGGTCTCATGCTCTTCCTAGGGAAAGAGCATATCTAATGCTTCAATTATTTACAGTTACCTGTGCAACGAGGTTTGATTTGTTTGAAGAAATCATTACCCTTGTTGTCTACCAGAATAAATGCCGGGAAGTCTTCTACCTCAATCTTCCAGATAGCTTCCATACCCAGTTCCGGATATTCTACACATTCGATGCTCTTGATGTTGTTCTGTGCCAGGATAGCAGCCGGACCACCGATAGAACCCAAGTAGAAACCACCGTGTTTCTTGCAGGCATCTGTCACAGCCTGGCTACGGTTACCCTTAGCCAACATAATCATAGAGCCACCGTGACTCTGGAACAAGTCTACGTACGGGTCCATACGTCCCGCAGTTGTCGGGCCCATAGAACCGCAAGCCATTCCCTTTGGAGTCTTGGCCGGACCAGCATAATAAATCGGATGATCCTTAATATATTGAGGCAAGTCTTCACCGCGATCCAGACGTTCTTTCAGTTTGGCATGAGCGATATCACGACCTACGATAATCGTACCGTTCAAAGACAGACGGGTAGCTACCGGATACTTATCCAGTTCTGCCAGGATTTCCGGCATCGGACGGTTCAGGTCAATCTTCACGGCATTGCCTTCACCTGCCTGACGCAATTCTTCCGGAATCAGTTCGCCCGGATTTGAATCCAGCTTTTCAATCCAGATACCGTCTTTGTTGATTTTGCAACGGATGTTACGGTCGGCAGAGCAAGATACGCCCAGACCAACCGGACAAGAAGCACCGTGACGCGGCAGACGGATGATGCGCACATCGTGTGCATAATATTTACCACCGAACTGTGCACCCAAACCAATGCGATGAGCTTCTTCAAGCACTTGTTTTTCCAGCTCGATATCGCGGAATGCACGACCGTATTCGTTACCTGTAGTAGGCAGTGTGTCATAGAAACGAGTAGAAGCCAGTTTCACTGTCAGCAGATTCTTTTCAGCAGAAGTACCGCCAATCACGAAAGCGATGTGATAAGGAGGACAAGCAGCTGTACCCAAGGTCTTCATCTTTTCTACCAGGAACGGCACCAGCGTAGCCGGATTCAGGATAGCCTTCGTTTCCTGATACAAATAAGTCTTGTTGGCAGAACCACCACCCTTTGTGACGCAAAGGAATTCATACTCCATACCCTGAGTAGCTTCGATATCAATCTGAGCCGGCAAGTTGCAACGAGTATTCACTTCTTCGTACATGGTAAGCGGTGCATTCTGAGAATAACGCAGGTTTTCTTCTGTATAAGTTTTGTACACACCCAAAGAAAGCGCTTCTTCATCACAATATCCGGTCCATACCTGCTGTCCTTTTTCACCGTGGATAATCGCCGTACCGGTATCCTGGCAGAAAGGAAGTACGCCCTTGGCTGCTACTTCTGCATTGCGCAGGAAAGTCAAAGCTACATACTTGTCGTTGTCGCTTGCTTCCGGGTCAGTCAGAATCTTTGCGACCTGTTCGTTGTGAGAGCGGCGCAACATGAAAGAAACGTCGCGGAAAGCCGCATTGGCCATCGCTGTCAAACCTTCCTTTTCGATTTTCAGGATGGGTTTTCCTTCAAACTCGCTTACAGATACATAATCTTTGGTAAGCAAATAGTATTCAGTCGTATCTTTGCCACGTTCAAACATTGGCTGATACTTGAATTCGGGTGTTGCCATATTACATTAAATTAATTGTTAGTTATTGTGGACACAAAGTTACAAAGTATTATCGAAATTTTTCCTTAATTCATCCAAAAAGTTATCGGCAATCCGTTTTACTCTTCCACGGCACGAATCAAGTCTTTCTGCAACACATCGACTCCTGGGAAACCAATATAACGGGCCTGCAGTTTTCCGTCATGACTGATAATCAAATAAGCAGGTATGCCTGTCACTCCATAAGAAGCACACAGATATTTCCACTGTGCCTCTGTCAGCCGGTAGTGTACTCCCGTCATTTTAGACAAAGTAGATTTCCATACATTTTCTGGAGAAGAAGGCCCTGTCAGATAAACATATACAATATCTTTGGAGGACAAACTTTTCTTCAATGGCACCAAAGCCTGCATGCTTTTCCGGCATGGAGCACACCAAGTGGCCCAGAAGTCAATCAAAATGGCACGTCCTTTATGAGGAGCTATAATTTTAGGCAAGATATCTGCCCCTGTCACATGGGAATCCAACGACACAATCACTGCTTCTCTAACCGCGTCCATCCGTTTGGCATTTGCCTGAAGCGACTGGGCCACCGCCTCCACATACGTACGAATCTCCGGAAAATTAACTGACTTTAAAATTTTGCGGTCATCTGAGTTCAAGGAGGAAGATGCAGCCAACCGTGCACACACAGGAACAGCTTTCTGATAATCAGCTTTCAGACGAGAAGCCACTTCCGGGCTTTCCATCATCTTTTTTTCCACAACCCGATATGCCTCCAACGCTGAAGAACGTCCGCCTGCCAGTTCCATATTAATGGTTTCAGCAGCACCATCGAACCATGCCTTCTGCTTCTTCTCATAGTGTTTACCCAGCAACCGGGAAGACGCCATACTTACACGAGGGAGATGAACATAGACCGTTACTTCCTCATCGGGTACCAAAAACAATTGTAAGGTAGCTTCATTCAGCCTCAACGAGGTCAGCGTAGGTTGCAACAATTCTGTTTCCAGATGAAACGAGCCATCCTGACGTACCTTGATACTCTGCTTCCACTCCTCTGGGAAAATTCCATCCTTATATACCAGTTCCGCAAACAAGGACATTCTCGGATCATAGCCCAAAATATACCCGTTTACTACAGCCTTCCCTGACGCCAGCCCCGGTTCCGGAATTTCATTCCGACGCTCAGGTTTATCGGTTGTCAGATAATTTGGCACATATACATACGGTTCCTTGCTGCTTAGCTGAATTCCAAAAATGTTCCATCCCATTTCCGGATCTACAAAGTCAACCTCGTGCACATCCGACCGTATCGGAGCAAAAGAGAGTGTCACATCCAACTTTCCATCCTCTGCAATCACTTCCGGTTCAGTCAATCCATCCACCGAAGCCCCTCCAGCATCGCGAAGCCGTGCAACTCCACCGTCAGCCCATTTTAATGCGGCCTTTGAAGAAAAGACCGCCGGTGTACCGGGCTTTCCATACATCACTACCTCCACCTGTGTCTGCTCATCCGTCAGCACAATCCGCCTGATTTCCAAATCTTCCGTATTCGTCAATACGAAACCCGGATTTTCCATTACCTTTCGTCTGCCGGCCTGAGCTTGTAAGGTTATCCAACATAGGCAAAGCAAGCATAAACAGCCGCATATCCTTCTTCTCATAGACAATCCTCCTTATTCTTTACACAAGCCCTTAATGCGCTCGATAAGTTCATTGCCCAATGCGGTTTTGACCTGAATATGTTCAAGTACTGCGGTCACAAACGGATTGCTTTCGAACACCCCACGTACTTCCTCAAAATCACGTACTTTTTCTTCGCTGCTTCCATCAGCTCCAAATCCGGTCATGGAAGTCAAAGAAAACTCTTTCTTCGCATCCTCGTATACCATCTTGTCCAATCCGACCACCGCTTCCTGCCACTGCCGAACAATGGCTACAATATCCGATGCAGTCACTTTATCTGCCTGCAAACCGTAAAACTCCAGCATTTTTGCATAAGCCCAGGTCCATTCATACGTATAATAATTGGCATGCATTTCTGCAAACCGGTCGTGTATCTCATCCACGGAAGTCAACCGTCCGCACTCAATGTCCTCCATCAGTCGTTCAATTTCACTTTTGGGGGCAATCAAGCCAGAAATATCCACCCATTCTCCCATGCCTACAGAAGTATCCGGCAAAAGCCGCTTCCTTATTTCCTCGTCAGAAGTGAAGCAAATGTTCTCCAGACGTTTAATGACGGAATTCCCCAAGAACTTATGTATGGCTGTTTCATAAAACTTAATGCCCTTGTTCAAGGACGAATTCTTTATTTTCGCACTCTGGTAAGAATAGATTTCTGAAGTCTCTCCCGATACACGGGCCAATTCCTTCAAAATCTGACGTCCAGTCATCATTTTCTGGATAGTATACGGACTCAGCAGGTTATAGTTAATCTGGTCCAGACGGTTCGGGTCCTTACGTTTATCACGCTTAGGCCATTTCTGCGCATCGCGAATGGTTCCCACACTCCGTAAATTTACCCCCGGTACAAGATAAGTCGTATTTTTTTCCTCAATCAAATAAGAGAAAGGAAGGTTAGACGTATCGGGATGTGTCACATGTCTTCCCATTACCAGTGAGAAAGCACCGATACGGGCCGGCCACAGGACATAAGAATCGGAGGTCGTCTTTGCTCCTCTCTCCAGCGTTCCCTGATGAATCGGCCCCAACTTATACATGTGATTACTTTGATTGGACCCCGAGCCTGCATTCATGAATGAAAACATTCCCGCAATCAATAAAGTCGATTTATGGTGTGTCACCGTGAAAGGCCCTGCAAAAATGGCACAAGCCTCTCCGTTTTCTTCCTGACAGTTACTGAAAAACAACGAATCGGATGCAGAGTACGTATGCCCCAAATGACAAGCCTGCCCCACGAAACAGCGCGTCAGCATCGTACCATCCTCTACATGAGAACCACTTGAGATAATAAAATCATCACAAACCACTCCGTAGCCGATGTGTACCGGCGCCGCTTCATTGCTATTCACGCTTCCATTTTTCAAGCGTCCGGCTCCTTCTATCTGACAATAATCACCTATTCGTACATTTTTAATGTATCCCGCATTGACAATTGTCACATGACTGCCAATCGTCCCAGTTTCTGAAGCATGCTTCTCCGCGTATGCTTCAACAATCTGATGCATTTTCTCAATCAATACCGGACGATGACGGTACAACGCCATAATATATGCCTGATGTGCAGACAGCCGGTCGTGAATAATCACCTCACGACCTCCTGTCTCATTCAGGACCGACACCTCCACACCATTACCGAAACGGCTCCGGCAGTCTACCAGAATAATATCCACATTCTCGATAAACGTATCATGCCCAATCTCATAATTGGCAATATAATTCTTCACGTTTTCGATATAACAGTTGTCACCAACAGTCACATTGTGCAACGTAGCATAATACAGTCCGGAATGCTTGGCTATTCCACCAGCCAATGTAAACTCCTTTTCAAAAACTCCCAGCCGTACTCTTCCCGAGAAACGAGTATGATGTACGTAATCCGTACGGAAATTATCGGCTACTTCCACGCCTTTCCAGTCGGAAGCCACGCAGTGCTGTACTTCCAACTGTGCAATTTCCCCTTCTGTCAGTAAACGATAGTGTGATGTCATAATTTTTGTCGGTTATTCTTCGTCGTATGTCTGATATAGAAAATCATTGTAAGGATACTTCTGCACATGCAGTTCCCTTACCTTTTTATATAACAGTTCACGGAACTGTTCAATATTTGTCTTTTCACGTGCAGAGATGAATATACAATTATCATTCAGTTTCGCCATCCAAGTATGCATCAGTTCTTCCAGTGTGATATTCTCCTTTGTCTTCGGAGTCAGGTCGTCTTCCGCCTTTTCCACATACGTATAGGCATCCACCTTATTAAATACAATCATACTCGGCTTACCACCAGCTCCCAAATCGGCAATAGTCTTTTCTACCACCTGAATCTGTTCTTCAAAATCAGGATGAGAAATATCGACTACATGAACCAGCAAATCCGCCTCACGCACCTCGTCCAACGTCGACTTGAACGAATCGACCAGGTCGGTCGGCAATTTCCGGATAAACCCTACCGTATCGGACAACAGGAAAGGCAGATTTTCGATAATCACCTTACGGACTGTGGTGTCCAGTGTAGCAAACAACTTGTTTTCCGCGAACACGTCACTCTTTGCCAGCAGATTCATCAACGTAGATTTTCCCACATTGGTGTATCCCACCAGCGCCACACGAATCAATCGTCCGCGATTCTTACGCTGGGTGGATTTCTGCGTGTCAATCTCAGCCAGGCGCTGTTTCAGCAAAGCCATACGGTTCAAGATGATACGGCGGTCCATTTCCAACTGTGTTTCACCCGGACCACGCAGACCTACAGAGCCTTTACCACCTCCGGCACCGGAACCACCTCCCTGACGTTCCAAGTGTGTCCACAAACGTTGCAAACGGGGAAGCATATATTTATATTGCGCCAGTTCCACCTGTGTCTTGGCATTGGCAGTCTGTGCCCGCATAGCAAAAATATCCAATATAAGCGAAGTACGGTCCAGTATTTTAACTTTCAACTCATTCTCAATATTACGGATTTGTTTCGCCGAAAGTTCATCATCAAAAATCACCATACCGATTTCTGTTTCCTCACTTTCGTTCTGAGCCGCCAGATATTCTTTGATTTCCTGCAATTTACCTTTTCCTACATACGTCACAGAGTTTGGCGTATCCAGTTTCTGAGTAAAACGCTTCACCACCTCTGCCCCTGCCGTCTCAGCAAGGAAAGCCAGTTCGTCCAAATATTCATTGGTCTTACGTTCATTCTGAGTCTGCGTAATCAAACCCACCAGTGCAGCCTTTTCGGTCTGCGCATCCGATATAACAAATTCCTTCATTCAGTGTAAATCTAATTTCTATACGCCACAAATATAAACAAAAAGAGCGCATCTCCTTTCAGATGCGCTCTTTTATTTTTACAAATGGTAATGCCTCCTCCGTTATTTCTGCTGTATCGTAATTTCCGTGCTGGCCTTGGCACTTGGAGAAAGATGAGTACCTTCTTTAAAAGTCAGCACTGCCACATATTTCTTTTTCTCCGAGCGATTCGCCAAACTAAAATTCAACTCCACATAAGCAGCCGGTTCACCATCTTTAAAAGTCACTTCCGGCGTCTGAAGTTTCAGCACATTCTCTGCTACGGCCTTTTCATCAAGAACCACTTGCACTTTAGCCTCACCGTTTCTGCTGGAACGATAGACCGGCACTTTCACTATTCCGGTATTTTCCGTTCCTGTTTCCATCACCTGTTTGGAATTTACAAAAGAAAAAGCCATTTCACTTTCTGCATACACAGCTCCCTCCGCATCCTTGTTGCACGAAGTAGCCATACCTGACAATAAAACTGCAATCGCTAATATATAATTCTTCATTTCATTTCTATTAAAAGTTATCGTACAATAGGATTGTTATCCGAGCTGCTGATATGCTCATTCCCGTCAATTTCAGACTGAGGCAGAGGGAAGATGAACAGCGGAGAAGCCACTCCCGTATTCTTCGTCTGCACGGTTTCCGAATGATTGGAACCCACATATTTGCGGTCATATCCCAAAGCCAGACGCTGCAAATCGAAAATTCTTCCTGCTTCACCCCACAATTCCACACGACGCTGCAACAGAATTTCCTCCATCAACGTACGGACAGACGCATTCGTATTCGAGTTATAAGTTTCCGAGCTTTCACGCTGTGACAGAATGGCTTCATAATTCGCATCCCGAAGCATACCCAGCTGCTTGATTGTGTTCCGTGCCAAATCGAACTTTTTCAGATGACATTCCGCCTCAGCTTTAATCAGCACCATTTCCTCTGCACGCATCAATAGATAGTCACCGGTCCAAGTGGTATAATCGGCCATTTTAAATTTCAATTGGCAATAACTTACCTTAGAGTTGCCCTGTTCATTCTTCTCCAGTTTTCCACGGAACCATTTCATCTTACGCTCATCCGTATTCGACAACAGGTTATATAACCCGGAACTGATACACTGACGGGCTTTCGAACCATACATACCTTTTGCGTCCGCATCCATGTGAGAAAAGAATCCGGCATAGCCCGACGTCTGGTCTTTCGAAATTTCCAGTCCCCACATCACATCGGCAGTCTTTACACTGTTGTTTCCACCCAACGCATCAATCTTCACCAATGAAAGTCCGGGTTTCGCCAAAGCCTCTTCTGCCGCTTCTGCTGCCTCCTTATACTTATGCTGTACCAAGAAAACACGAGCCTGGAAACCTTTAGCCACATAATAGTCAATGTGAGAAATGTGCGACTGCTTCAGTCCTTTCAATCGGTTGACTGCCTCAGTCAAATCCGCATTGATCTGATCGTACACTCCCTGTACCGTACCACGGGGCTTTCCCTCTGTTCCAGCCACTGTCGGCTCCGTATAAAGAGGTACTCCCGGTGCATTCTCATGTCCTACATAAGTCTGCTGGTACAACTGAATCAGATAAAAATAACAAAAAGCCCGGAATGCATACGCCTGCCCCATCAAGCTATTTACCAAATCAGGATCTCCCTCCAACTTTCCATCGTTTGCCAGGATATAATTCAGGTTGCTGATAATCGTGTAATAGAAATTCCACACCGAATAAGAACGTCCCGCTTTTCCGGCATAGTCTCCATGCACATTCAGGCGATAATCCTCATAAAACCATCCCTGTCCCTGTTCGTTCATCAAATGATCTTCTGCCATCAAATCGGCAAACAATTGAATAGCTGTTTGTCCACAATTCTGTGTACCCCAGCCTGAGCTCCATCCGGCAGTGTACAAAAAACGGTATGCACCATTAATCGCGGCTTCCGCATGCTCCGCGTTCTCAAAAACCTGTGTTCCAGACACAGAATTGGTAGGCTGCGTTTCCAGTTCATCCGAGCAGGAAGCCAACAAACCGACTCCTGCAAACGCCAGCCCGCATAAAAAATATTTATTGATTTTCATTGTTGTCTTTTTTCATTAGAATGTTACGTCAATACCAAATGATACAGTTCGCACCGGCACATAACCAAAGCTCGTACCGCCGCTGAAATTGTGCTGAGGATTCATCCCCTTCAGGCAGTTGAACAATACCACATTGTCTGCCGTAGCCGAAAGCCGCAAACGGTTCATGCCCCATTTCTGAATCAACTTATCCGGGAAAGTATAGCCCAGCGAGATATTCTTGATGGCCAGATAAGAAGCATCAATCAAGTCGTTGTTGGTCGTAATATAACTCTTGCCAATTTCGATACGTGGAATATCCGTAATGTCACCGGGCTGTTTCCAGGCACGCTCCAAGTTCTTACTCTTTGCCTGTCCCACATAATTTCCATACATCAAAGTTCTGTACACACCGTCCAGCACCTTACCTCCGATAGAATACGTACAGAGCACAGCCAAATCGAAGTTCTTGTACCGAAATTCATTGTTGAAAGAACCATACAGGTCCGGAATACGGCTGCCCTGGATTTCCTTGCAGTTGGTAGCCTTCGAGGCATCATTCGAGATATAATTCTCGCCTCTTACGCCGTCTTTATCCGTATCCCACACCCAATATAACTGTTCACCTGTAGCCGGATCCACTCCCGCCGCTGTAGCCGTATAAAATGAATTGATAGTCTCACCTTCACGGATGATATAACTTCCATTGATGATTTCCGGCTTATCGGCCAGCTGTAGCACCTCGTTCTTCACGGTCGAACCCATCAGCGTCAGTCGCCATCCGAAATTCGGTTGCTGGAAGATATCGGTGGCGATGCTCACATCCAAGCCACGGTTACGCATGCTGCCAATGTTCTTGTTATATCCGTCAAATCCAAGCGAGGTAGCCATCGGGAAAGACATCAACATGTCTGAAGTCTTGCGCTGGTACCATTCCACACTAAAACTTACACGGTCGAACAAACGGCCTTCTACTCCCACATTCAGGTTGCCGTTCTTTTCCCACTTCAGCCCCTTATTTTCCAAAGAAGACAATGCGGCACCGTTCATCGTATTGTTCGGATAGCTCAGACTATAGAAAGACTGCCATGCATAATAGATGTCATAACCGTTTGAATCGAGCAAACGGTCATTTCCCTGCACACCATAACTAGCCTTCACCGACAGGTTGTTCACCCATCTCACGTTTTTCATGAACTCTTCCTGCGAAATCCGCCAGTTCGCTCCTACCGACCAGAAATTACCCCAGCGGCTTTCCTTGTAAAAACGAGACGACCCGTCGGTTCGGAAACTGGCCGAGAAATAATACTTATCCGCATAATCATAAGACAAACGCGACAATACCGATTCCACTGAATAATTATGGCTATAAGAATCCGTATCCACTACCGTTGTAGCTGCCGCCAGTTCATACAATCCACCAAAAGGGAAACCCGTTTTCTGACCGGATAAATAAGAATAGGTATATTTATAGAACTCATGTCCCACCAGTGCCGCCACATGATGCTTGCCAAAGCGGCGGTCATAATTCAGCAGCTGATTCAGTGTGTAACTGAAAGAGCGGGAAGCACTTTTGGTCAGACGTCCTTTCACGGAAGTCGCATTTCCGTTATAAGGATTATAGTAAGTCATATTATTCCGGTTAATCAAATCGAAACCATAATTCACCGAGAATTTCAAGCCCTGCAAAGGCCCCTCTTTCAGGTTACCCAATTCCATATACATACGGGCGCTCAAGTTATCACTCGTAGTAGAATATTTGTCATCATACAATGTAGCGATGGTATTCCAATCCGCATTGGCACCAGCTGGACGGTTGGTACCATAATCAAACACCGGATTTCCGTTTTTGTCCAACACCGTTTTTCCATCTGCATCCTTTTCATAAACAGGGAAAATAGGTGCCATCAACTGAGCCGTATACCACACATTGGAATTTCCCGATGAGTTTTCCACAGCCGTATTGTTCTCATTGCGCGAATAGCTGGCGTTCATCCCGGCCTTCAACCAGTTTGTCACATCCGAATCAATGTTCATACGGCCATTGTAGCGAGAGAACTGCGTAGTCTTCAGCAACCCTTTTTCGTTCAGATACCCCAAAGAAAACATATACTTTGTCTTCTCATTTCCTCCAGAAAAAGAAGCATTATACTCCTGACGCAAAGGATTGTTCACCATCGCCTCATTCATCCAATCCTCCGAATACTTCAGACGGGCGTCACTGCGCACCTTGCCCGTAGCAGGATCAATCAGTTCCGTCACAGAATAATTGAACGGATTATACTGCTCATTCTGACCGAAAATCGCAGTAGCTCCCGATTTCATAGCCTCCAATGCCGCAACTCCAGCTTCCGCCGGCGAAAGGCCATTGTTATAAATCTGATTGTTTTTATACGACTGGAAAATAGTCTCCAGATACCCCGCCTCATCCATTGTTTCATAGCGGGGAATGGAACGGGACGCCACGCCCCAGTTCGCCTTCAGATTGACATTCACCTTGCCCGACTTTCCTTTCTTCGTTGTAATCATCACTACGCCGTTTGCTCCGCGTGAACCATACAACGCACCTGCCGAGGCATCCTTCAATACCGTCATCGATTCAATGTCATTCGGGTTGATGGAAACCACATCTCCATCATAAGGCACTCCGTCTACCACATACAAAGGGCTTTGAGCCGAATTGATAGAACCATAACCGCGTACCACGACCGAAACTCCCGAACCCGGCTGTCCAGATCCGGAAGTGGTCTGCACACCGGCCACCAGTCCATCCAAAGCCTTCGTGACATTGGCTACCGGTCTTGACGTGATTTTGTCGGCCTTAACCACCGACGCCGAACCGGTAAACGACTCCTTCTTGGCTGTACCATACGCCACAACCATTACTTCATCCAGCTGCTTGGCATCCGACTTCAGCACTACATTTACCACCGATTTCACAGGCACTTCCTGGCTCTGCAAACCGATAAAAGAAACCACCAGAACTTTTGCCGAGGCCGGCACTCCGGTAATTGTAAAATTTCCGTCGATATCGGTCACTGTCCCTACAGTCGTACCCTTTACCAATACCGATGCGCCCACTACCGGCAGTCCGTCTTCATCGGACGTCACATTACCGGTCACTTGAGAAATCTGGGCATTAGACAGACCAATCCCTATCAGGAGAAAGGTCACGAACCACGTGATTTTTTTCTTCATAAAATCTCTCTTTAGTTTAGTTAAGTTAAACAAGTATGTTTTCACAAACGGGTTGCTAAAATAATAAACCAAAGAGAATAAGGCAAACAGAGGGTATTCTTACACTTATTCCACAGGCTGGAGATGAAACAATATTAAAAAGAGATAAATAAATGATTCTTAACGACTTGTATATATTTACCTATATTTATACAAAACGAATATAAATAGAATAAAATTGCATATATTTTGCATTATTAACAAGAAGTTTCAGAAAAATAGACCATATTTTAATAAAATCAAGACAAAAAAAGAGGTATATCCATCAAAAGATATACCTCCTTCTCAATATTAGTCTATCCTACGAATTAAACTGAAGGTTGCGGAGCTGCCGGATTATTGTCGGCTTCCGTAATACCCTTGTTGGTTTCCATTTCACATTGTGGAATACGATAAATCATAATCTGAGACTCTGGCTCCAAATTGAACTGAACAATAGCCGCATAGTTTGTTCCTTTACGAATAATAGGCTTCTTGAGACGCAAAATATCAAATAGAGCAAAGCCTTCACCCCATAACTCCATACGACGCTGCAACCAGATTTCATCCTGCATAGCTTCTGCAGAAGAAGCGTTGCATACATATGACGGATTACGATAAGTTTTCACGAAATTCTCCAATGTCTGTTTGGCCGTAGGCAGGTCCCCAGACATTGCTTCACCTTCCGCCTTAATCAGATACATTTCTTCCACACGCATCAGTGGCCAGTCTTGTGAGTTAGTGGTATTACCCATTACATCCTGATACGGACCAAATTTCACATTGGTATAAGGAGTCAAACCAAAATAATCAATCACAGGAATACCTCCCACCGTTTTATTGTCCACCAAAGTAGAAGTTGTATCCGGAGAAATAAACCACTGTTTGCGGATATCTGTAGCAGGAATCTGATCATACAATGCAGAGCTTACATAACGGAAAGAACCCGTCAGTGTAGTATAACCGTTTCCAGTCAGTGAACACAAGTGAGAAGGCCAGTTGATAATACCTGTGGTAACCACATCATTATCTGGAGTAATCAGCACTCCCCACAACCAAGAATCGGCAGAAGCTGAATTGAATGTCGGACTAGACACTTCACTGAGCGACTGAGGTGTTCCACCTTCAATGGCTTTTGCTGCATCCTTCGCCGCCTCTGCCCAATTCTGCATCAACAAGTTTGCACGAGCTCGCAAACCATAGGCCGTAGCTTCATCTATTTTATCCTTTGATGAACCATTGTCATAACCAGACAACAAAGTAACCGCCTCATTCAAATCTTTCATAATCTGGTCATAAACCTGCTGAACTGTAGCACGAGGATTGTTCTGCATCTCCTCTTCTGTCATATTCTCAGTAATGATAGGCACACACAATGCATCTTCATGCCCTTTATAAGTAAACTGATAAATCTGAGCCAAATTCATTAAATCGTATGCACGAGCCGCCAAGGCCTGCCCACGATAAACCAACATGGTTTCATCTTTCGTACCTTCCGTCAGCACAAGCACATCATTGGCAGTTTTCATGTGATTATAGAAAGTTTTCCAAATCAATTCATCTCCTGCACTTGTATAAAGACGGTCTGAGTAATTCTGCGCCGTTGCAAACCAGTTATAACCTGAAGTCGTACAAGGCATATCCTGTCCACCCTGTTCCAGGAACTGACTTACAGCAGCTACTCCATAGTCATTATGATAGGTATTAGCATCATCTGAAATTGTACCGAATGTATTCAATTTCGCAGCCATCGCATTGACACCTGCCACAACCATATTCGGACGCTTACTTATAATCTCCTCGTTCTGCCCATCTCCTACATACTGGCCTTCCGGAAGCTTATCCAGGTCACAGGAAGCCAGACATAAGGCAGCACCTACGAATACCAAATATTTATTTGTCTTTTTCATACGTTCTAAAACATTTAATAAATTAGAAATTCAATGAGATACCACCGGAAATTGTACGAATCGGTGAGTACACATTATCCGCAGCTACATAACCCTGACGTGGATCGAGACCTTTACGGGCAGTCAGTAAAGCTACATTATCTGCTACGAAATACAAACGGATACCATCAATCTTAATCTTACGAGTCAAAGACTTCGGTAACGTATAACCAAACGTAATATTCTGCAAGCTCAAATAATCAGAACTTGTCAACCAACGGTCAGACAGATTAGATGTGTACAAGTCCTGCACATTCATACGCGGAACATCTGTATTCTTGTTTTCCGGAGTCCATGCTCTCAACATATCCACATGCCATGCTGCTCCCTGTGCATCCGTACTCATCAAGCTTTGGTAAGTATAATCCAAAATACGTCCACCCAACTGATAAGCAAATGCAATAGAGAAATCAAAGCCTTTGAAAGTCAAGCTTGTACCAAATCCACCATATACTTTCGGCAGGATGTCACCTGTAGCAAAACGGTTAGAAGATGCTTCAGTATAAGATGTGGTTACAGTCTCACCTGCTTTATTCGGTTTCAGCAAAGCCCATTGGCTCTCACCTGTTTCAGGATTCACCCCTGCATACTTCGGCAAATACAACTGGTACATAGATTCACCTTCACGGTAAATACGTGATCCGTCAATCAACTGACCATTCAGTTCAGGAGCCAGCTCCAGCACTTCATTCTTGAAGTGAGTCAGGTTAAAGTTCACATCCCAAGTAAAGTCTTTTGTACTGAAGATATTAGAGTTCAAATCCAATTCCACACCACGGTTAATCATAGAACCGACATTTTCCGGGAAACGAGAATATCCCATAGACGGAGACACCGGCTTAAAGTAAAGCATGTCAGTCGTCTTACGTGAGAAGTACTCTACCGTACCACTCAATTTGCCACCCCAGAAAGTAAAGTCAAAACCGGTATTGAAACTATGAGAAGTTTCCCATGTGATTTCCGGATTACCTTTATAATACAAAGAAGTAGCAAAGTCACTGTTACTGTTGGACAGTGTATATTGGTCCATGTAAGGATAATAGTTACGATACAAACCACCTTCATACATCAGGTTATCGTTACCTTGCAAACCGTAACTAATCTTGAATTTCAACATGTCAATCCAAGTCTGGTCTGCCAGGAAGGATTCCTTGTTCATCAGCCAACCTGCACCGATTGACCAGAAGTTACCCCAACGATTATCCGGATGGAACACTGAAGAAGCATCACGACGATAAGATCCGGAAACAAAGTATTTTCCATCATAATCATACTGCACACGGAACAACCATCCTTCAGTAGCATAATTGTTGGTGTAAGAAGAGTTATTCTGGTTCAAGATACCATTGTTCAGTTCCGGCACATCCGGGTTATAGATTTTTTCGCGTGAACCATACAAATATTGATATTTGTAGTTATAGTTTTCATAACCGGCCAACACATCCAAATTATGTACATTATTGAATGTCTTGTTATAGGTCAGCAAATACTGCAAGTTGGTGCTGAATGTACGTTGAGAAGCTACACTTACAATACCACCCACACCACTGGTTTCTGAGTACTGTCCATAATATGGATTGACCATATTGGTATAGCGCACGTTATTTGCATCTACACCTACATTGATTTTAGCCTTAATTCCACCCCAGATGTCAATATCAGCAAACCATTTGCCACTGATTACATCACCGGCATATCGCATCATATCCAGCATGTAGCTGGCCAGCGGGTTGGCATTCGGAATCACATTGTCACGAGAGAAGTTCGTATCAGAACCGTAGTCATAACGTTTGTATCCTCTTTCATCTATCATGATATTGCCTTCTGCGTCGCGAATATACATCGGATAGATAGCACCCATGATATTGGCTGCATAGAATGCATTGGCATTGGATGAACCTCCTTCTGTATCTTGTTCACGGCTGTCATAATGAGTAAATGACACATTACCTCCCAGTTTCAACCAAGGTTTCACTTGATAATCTGCCTTCAAGCGGGCTGAATAACGTTGGAATCCAGAGTTCGGAACGATACCTTGATCGTCCAAGTAACCGGCAGACATGTAATAGTTCATTTTCTCAGTAGCACCACTGACACTCAGATTGTATTCCTGACGCATGTTGTTTTCAAACAATTCATCACTCCAGTTATCCGGTCTATAATAATATGTACCGTCAGAATAACCCAAAGTAGCGTTTGGATTCAATTTGCCATCCATGCCAATCAACTGTTCTCCATTAGGTACAGTGAAAACCTGATATCCTAAATAAGATGAAGACAACATAGCCTGATTAGCATATTTATTGGCCGCTACCAAATCACCCGCAGCTGCATATCCTTTCAGGTCACCATTGTAAATGGCAGAATAAGCCATTTCATAGAACTTGCCCGGATCCTGTACAGTCTCATAAGAAGGAACTCCACGCTTGTTGACACCCCATTTTGCATCGAATGTCACACGTGCATCCCCTGTTTTACCACGCTTGGTAGTAATCAAAATGACGCCATTTGCACCACGGGCACCATACAATGCATTAGAAGCCGCATCCTTCAATACAGTCATAGACTCGATATCAGAAGAGTTGATAGCAGAGATTTCCCCATCATAAGGCACTCCATCCACTACATACAACGGCGTATTGCTTGCTGAAATAGACCCGATACCACGAATACGTACGGTAGCATCCTTACCCGGCTGACCTGTACTACTTGTAGTCTGTACACCAGCGACCTGACCAGCCAAGGCATTCGTCACATTTGACGTCTGACGAGAAGTAATCTTTTCATTTTTGATTGTAGATGCAGAACCTGTGAAAGCTGATTTTTTTGCCGTACCGTATGCAACGACCATCACCTCATCAAGTTGCTCTGCATCAGACTTTAACACCACTTTCACCATCGGAGCAATTTTCACTTCCTGTGACTGCATTCCAATGAAAGAAATGACCAAAGTTCCCGCGGAACTTGGTACGTTAGTCAACGTAAAATTACCATCAATGTCGGTAACAGTACCTACAGTGGTACCTTTTACCAATACTGATGCGCCCACTACAGGTAAACCGTCTTCTTCAGAAGTAACATTACCAGTTACCTTCGAGATTTGAGCGTTTACCAGACCGATACCTATCATCAGGCAGGTCATTAACAGCATCAATTTTCTTTTCATAAAAATCTCTCTTAAAGTTTAACTTTACATTAATAAAAATTCATTCACTCTAACAGCAGGCAAAAGTAGTGATATATTTTTAAATATTTATACCATTTTCAAGAAAAAACGCTCAAAAGGTTGCTTTTTAACACTTTTCGGAGGAACTTCAGTGCAAAAGTATGTTTTTATAAAATAATTTATGTGTTTTCTTCGTCTTTGAGTTTTTTGTCATAATGTAATATAAATCTTTTTTGTAGACTGTATTTTTCTTCAAATTTAAATCAAACAGACCGTTTATATGTTATAAACTCTTGCATAAATGAATATTATTTGCATATTCTTTTAAAAATCAACTATTATGAACAAAATCCATTTCCGATTAGTGTATAATCGCAAAAAGAAGTTAAACAAGTGTGGAAAAGCCCTTATTCAGGTGGAAGTATATCAAAACCGTAAAAAGATTTACATTTCGTCAGGAATCTATGTAAATCCGCAACAATGGGACAATTCACATAGTAGGATTATTCACCATCCACATGCGGAAGAACTGAATAGAATGTTGGAGGAATTTATACTGGAATTACAATGGGAAGAATTGAAATATTGGAAACGTGGCATTCCTGTCAGCCTATCTGTTTTTCGAAAGTTAAAAGTACATTCGGATGCTGGGAAAATGACATTTTTACACTTTGGTAGAAACTGGGTAGAACAATCGTCACGCAAAGAAAACACAAAAAAGAACTTACTAACTACACTTGATTTGCTGAGTCACTTCCATTCTTCCATTGACTTTGAAGATATCACTTACTCATTTCTTCAGGATTTTGAAAATTTCATGCACCAGAAATTTTATGAAACGAACACGATAGCCAAACACATGAGACAATTAAGAACCTTTGTCAATGAAGCAATAAAAAGAGGTTATATGACAGCTGAAAGCTATCCCTTCAGAAATTATCAGATAAAAACGGTACAAAGCAAACATACATTTTTGTTGCCTGAAGAAATCCGGAAGTTGGAGCAGTTGAATCTGTCATCTTTTCCTGAATCTTTGACCCATAGTTTAAAAGCATTTCTGTTCTGTTGCTATACAGGGGTTCGATATTCTGATTTTATACGTCTCAATGAAAAAAATATAGTAAAAGTGAAAGGCGAAAAATGGCTTATGTTTAAAACGGTAAAAACCGATACGGAGGTGAGCATTCCATTGTATTTGCTATTCCAAGGAAAGGCGCTTCTTCTTTTGCAGGAATATAAGCATGATTTGAATTCTTTTTTCCGTTTGAAATCAAATTCATCAGTAAATAAAGATTTGATGAAAATCGGGACAATGGCAAAAATCGATAAACACTTTTCATTTCATACTGCCCGACATACGAATGCTACGCTTTTGATATATAATGGAGCACAGATAACTACAGTTCAAAAATTATTAGGTCATCAAAGTGTGAAAACGACGCAGGGTTATAGCGATATATTTTCCGGTACAATCATCAAGGATTTGAAGAGGTGTAAATTCTAGTATTTCTATATATTAAGGTATATGGCTATTTTATCGGAAGATAAGCAAACGTGAAAAAACATAGGCAGTAATAGAACAACGCCTTGTTACATTCTATGTTTCCTGATACAGAAACGTATGTTTTCCTATAGGGGAACGTATGTTTCTGCACTGGGAAACATACGTTTCTCACATGCGAAACATAAAATACAATGAACTGGTTATGAATTAATATCGTTAGATTTTTATTTATATCAGTAAAAACAGGGTAGAAAACCTGTCTAATTTTCATCGTTACAAAGGTTGAGAGGAATCTATAGATAAATTAGTATTTCTATAATAAGCTGTTTATTAGTTATTTATATGTAATTCCAGTTCCGCGGGAACTTTGGTCATTTCTTTCATTGGAATGCAGTCACAGGAAGTGAAAATTGCTCCGATGGTTAAAGTAGTTTTAAAATCTGATACTGAAGTACTTGACGAAGTAGTAGTAACAGGATATGGTAACTTTAAAAAAGCCTCATTTACAGGTGCTGCTTCCACAGTAAATACAGGTAAACTTGAAGACGTACCGGTTATTTCTGTAGAAGAAAAATTATCAGGAAGTGTACCGGGCGTATCACTCAGTTCATCTTCTAGTAACCCGGGTGCCGTAAGCAGTATCCGAATCCGTGGTATGGGTTCTATCAATGCAGGAAACGACCCTCTTTATGTCATTGATGGTACCCCTGTGACTAGTGGTAATGTTAGTGAATTTGATTACAGCGATGCAGGTACAAGTATTTTAGCTACACTGAATACCAATGATATTGAATCTATCACTGTCATTAAAGATGCGGCAGCTGCTTCACTTTACGGTTCACGTGCAGCCAACGGTGTGATTGTAATCACCACCAAGAGTGGTAGCCAAGGTAAGACAAAAGTAAACTTCCGTAGTGACTGGGGTTTCTCAAACATGGCAATCGACTATCGTCCGCAATTGAATGGTGACGAACGTCGTGAACTGTTATGGACCGGTTTAAAAAATTATGGTTTATACAGCCAAGGACTGTCTGATACAGATGCTGCTGCATTCGCAGATTCAAACATTGACAGTTTCGCTGCAAAACCTTCTACTGGATGGACTAACTGGAAAGATGAACTGTTCAAGACGGGTGGCCACCAAAACTATCAGGTAAGTGTATCAGGTGGAGGACAGAATACTCAATTCTATACTTCATTGTCTTATACTAAACAGGATGGTATCATTCAAAATCAAGGATTGGAACGATTCACTGGAAATGCAAACTTGACTCACACCTTCAAAAGACTGACTGTCCAAGTAACCAGCCAGTTCTCTAAGATGATTCAAAAGAAAACAAATGAAGGAGCTTCTTATGACGGTGCCGTTGCCAACTACGCATTCTTCCAGAGCCCTTCTTCTACTCCGTATAATGAAGATGGTACCTTGAATAATGGTTGCGGTATGTTTGGAGTAAACCCGTTGTTTGAATTCAATCACAGTTCAGACCGTGCTACAATTATCAAGGCTTTTAATACGGTTAAGGCTACTTATAACATTTGGGATAACTTGAACTTGAGTGAAAAGATTTCATACGACTATATGAACAACACCAACGACGTGCTTTGGGATAGATATTCTAACAATGGTGGCCCGGGTGGTGTTATGCAGCGTATTATCAGTAAGAATGAACAGTTGAATACTCAGACTCAGCTGACTTACAACAAGTCATTCGGAGAGCATAACATTGATGCTTTGCTGGGTTTTGAAACGGAAGATAACATTTACGCTTATAATTATATGTCTGGACAAGATTATCCAGATGACTTGTATGAACTTACTGTGGCTGGCTCTACTTCTGCAGAGAGCAACAAACAGTCTTATCGTCTGACCTCTTTCTTAGGGCGTCTGAACTATGACTTCGGTGGCAAGTATTACTTGAGTGGAAGTTATCGTACTGACGGTAGCTCTCGCTTGGCCAGAGACAATCGTTGGGGTAGCTTCTGGTCTGTATCCGGTGCATGGAGATTCACTCACGAAAACTTCATGGAATCTATAAAGGATATTTTGTCTGACGGTAAGTTGCGTTTGTCATACGGTGTGAACGGTACGCAGCCTTCTGATTATTATGCTTATATGAATCTGTACAAGTTCGGACAGAAATATAATGGTATTTCAGGTATGGGTATCATCGGCATTGTTAATCCTGATTTGAAATGGGAAAAGAACAAAACGTTCAACATAGGATTAGATTTGACCTTCCTGAACCGCTTCTCTTTGACATTCGACTACTATCAGCGTAAAACCAGTGACTTGATTTACGACCTTCCGATTTCTCAGGTTGGTGGTTACTACAACTCTAGCTATTATCCGTATAAACCTGTGAACATTGGTGCCTTGAAGAATAGCGGTGTGGAAGTAACGATTCAGACTACCAATTTCCAGACAGATGATTTCACATGGACGACCTCTTTCAACATTGGGCATAACACTAATACATTGTTGAAATTGAACGGTGAACAGGATGAAATCGTTTCCGGACCGTTGATTCATCGTGTCGGTGAGTCTTATTATTCTTACTATTTATATGAATATGCTGGGGTGGATCCGCAAACTGGTAAGGAAATGTTTTATAAAAATGATGGTACAGCTGACGCACGCCAAACTACGACAAACATCTCTGAAGCCAACAAAACTATTGTAGGCAAACATGATGCCAAGGTGGAAGGTGGTTTGACCAACAATCTGAGATGGAAGTGGTTCGATTTGGGCTTTACTTTCACTTACTCTTTGGGTGGAGATGCATTTGATTATGCTACATGGCAGCATACCGATGGTGGTACTTATCTATATAATGGTGCTGTTCCTGCTTATTACAAACTGGACGATATGTGGACAGGTCCTGGTGATACATCAGCTAAACTGCCAGCGTTCCAGTATGGTAAGAACTCTCAGTCTATGTCTTCACGCTGGCTGATGTCTACCGACTATCTGCGCTTGAAGAACTTGACCTTCGGTATTCGTATGCCGCAAAGTTGGTCTAACAAAGTCGGCATGAGTAATGCACGTATCTATTTCTCAGGATCAAACCTGTTGACTTGGAAGTCTAAAGACTTGACTGTTGATCCAGAAATGCCGGTTAGTGGTGTATGTACATTCGAAACTCCGGCTCTGAGAACCTTTACTTTCGGTATTGAATTAACATTTTAACGCTTAGAATTAAGACAAATGAGAATATTTAGACATATATTTAAAGCTACGCTTGGTGTGGCAATGACCGCTAGTTTGTCATCTTGCCTCAATAATTGGTTGGAACAAACTCCAGCTGATGGTATCGAAGCGGAAACTGCTATCCAGTCAAGTTCTGCTCTTTCAAATGCACGAACTGGTATCTATGCAGCAGTGAAAGGAAACAGTTCTTTGGTTGATTATTATGGTCGACTGATGTTTGTTTATGGCGATATGAGAGGCGAGGATGTACAGTATGAAAATAACAGCGGTAGCGGTCGTGCCCAGTTCTATTATTATATGAACTATTCTACAGCTGATGATTTCAGTTCTTCGTCCGCAGTCTGGCAGACTCCGTATATAGTAATCGCCCGTGCCAATCGGGTGATTGAAGCAGCTGAAGGCGGTCAACTCTCTGATGCAGAAGAAGCACAGGCTGAAATTGCACAGTATGCAGCTGAAGCAAGAGTATTACGTGCAATGGCGTTGTTCGATTTAACCCGTATTTACGGAAAACCGTATACTATGGATCAGGGGGCTTCTCTAGGTGTGCCTATTGTCACTTCATCGGTTGATCCCGATATAAAACCGGCCCGTAGTACTGTTGCTGAGTGTTATACAACTGTTGAAAAAGATTTGAACGATGCTATCTCTTCAGGTGCTTTGATGACAACGAATGATGAATATTCCAAAGGTTATGTTACTGTATGGACTGCTAAAGCTTTGCAGGTTCGTGTATATATGACTAAAGGAGAATTTGACAAAGCATTGTCTGTAGCCGAAGATATCATTAAGAACGCTCCTTATTCTTTGTGGAGTACTTCTGAATATGCAGGAGCATGGTCAGAATCCAGCATTGCTCACTCAAAAGAAATCTTGTTTGAACTGGTGATTGATGACACAACCGACTGGACCGACCGTGAAGGTATTGCTTATCTTTATTCTGACCCTGCAACCCAAGGTGGCGGATATGGAGACGTAATTGTATCCAAAGCCTTCTCTGATATGCTGACTTCTGACCCTCAGGATGTAAGAAATAATGTCTTACTGGAGTCTTTGGATCCAAAGTCACCGTATAAAGGATATAAGATTTATATCAATAAGATGCCTGCAGTAGGAAATGATGTTCGTTATGCAGATGTTCCGGTATTGCGTCTGTCTGAAGTATATCTGTCAGCAGCAGAAGCTGCCTTCCAGACTGGTGACCTCACCAAAGCAGCCAGCTTGCTGAATGACATCATCAAGAACCGTACAACAGATACGTCAAAAGAAGTAACAGCTTCCAATATTACACTGGACCGTATCTATGTGGAACGCCGCAAAGAACTTGTTGGAGAAGGACAACGTTACTTCGACGCAATGAGACGTGGTGAAACGATCGTACGTTACACTTCAGAAGCTGATCGTGGATGGCACGATGTATTGACAGATGAAGCCAAGACTTTCGACCGTAATTCAAAGAAAGCTCTTCCGTTGATTCCGGCTTCAGAAATGAACGCCAACCCGAACATGGTTCAGAATCCTGCTTATTGATAAGCTATTCTAATACATTTCATATTTAAGAGAGAGGGCAACCTCTCTCTTTTTTTTGCTCAAGCTAATAGTAACACCATCATCCCCATTGGATTATCTTAGTTATAACAAAAAAGCCGGGACCACAGTTTTCTGCAGTCCCGGCTTCCTTTTATATTATATAGCTATGCGATTGTTATCAAAACAATTTAGAAGGATATTCACCTGCATCCACCAAAGCCTGAATCTTGTCTACCACACTCTGACGGTCGGCAGCGTAAGTCACGCCAAACCATTTAGAAGTAGTATCCAACACTTTTACAGTAGCAGTACCTTCATTGATCAGCTTGTTGACCATCAACGGAATGAAGTATTCGCATTTCAGGTTTTCAATGTTAGCTTTCAGGAATTCTACGAAATAGTCTTCAGAATACTTGAAATAGTCTGGAGTGAATCCCCACATGTTCATTGAAACCGGAGTATTGTCTTCGATACCTACCCATTCGCCTTTTTCGTCCTTATAAGAAACGACACCGTTTACACGCATAATTTCAGTACGTTCTACTACAGTAGTCAAATGAGCATTTTCATCGGTAGAGCAGATACCGCGAGCTACAGAGCCACTGTCAGACAATGTATTTCCTACACGGAAACCAACCATACAGTAATCGTTCTTCGCTCCTTCAGGAAGCTCTGACAAATATTTGCCAATTACAGCAAAACTGTCACGACCATAGAAATCATCTGCATTGATTACGGCAAACGGTTCTTTAATTACATCCTTACCCATCAATACAGCATGGTTTGTACCCCAAGGTTTTACACGTCCTTCCGGAGAAGTAAAGCCAGCAGGCAGGTTTGTCAAATCCTGGAACACAACTTCTACAGGAATATGGTTTTCATATTTGCTTACAATTTTTTCACGGAAATCTTTTTCAAAATCACGACGGATTACAAAGACCAATTTCCCGAAACCACCACGAATTGCATCAAAAATTGAATAATCCATGATTGTTTCACCGTTAGGACCCAGTCCATCGAGTTGCTTCAAGCCGCCGTAACGACTCCCCATACCGGCAGCCAATACAAATAAAGTTGGTTTCATAAAGTTGTATATAAATTTAGTAACTCCACAAAGGTAAACAAATAATGTGATTTGAAACCATAGTTCGTAAACAAAATGTATCAACTTTTGGTTCTTTTTTGTATATTCGCAAGAACTAACAGCTCTACAGCGTATGAAAAAATATATCAAATGGGGAGGAATCGTTCTGGCAAGTCCAGTCATCCTTTTCATCATATTATGCATATTGATTTACATTCCCCCTGTCCAGAATTTTATTGTCGACAAGGCGGCTTCGTATGCGTCACAGGCTACTGGCATGCACATTCATATACAACGCATCTCATTGTCCTTTCCCCTGAACCTGGTGGTGCACGAAACAAGCGTGACAAATCAGAAAGACACTTTGCTGAACGTAGAAGAGCTGACTGTAAAGATTCAATTACTTCCGCTGATAAAAAAACAGATAGAAGTAGACGGCATAGGACTGAAAAATGCATCCGTCCATACTGGAAATCTGATTGACGGCATGTCACTGCAGGGAAAGCTGGGGGAACTATTTCTGAAATCGCACGGTGTGGACCTCACTCCGGAAACAGCCGTGTTAAACGAACTCACCCTCAAGAACGCCGACTTGAAAATGTGTCTGGCTGATACGACCGCACAGGATACGACCCAAAGTACCCCCACTTTCTGGAAGTTTGATTTGAGAAAAATAGACCTGAGCAACGTAAATTTCCAGATGGATATGCCGCTCGACACATTGAATTTTGGCATCCATATCAAGGATGCTTCTTTGCGCAATGGATTTATCGACCTGCACAAAGAAGCTTATTCGGTTCGTACTTTCAAGCTACTGAACAGCCAGATGTTCTATAACTCTGGCAATTCCGCTCCACTGGAAAAAGGTCTCGATCCTTCACATATTGCCCTGTCTGACATTAATTTACAACTGGATTCACTTTATTATCAAGGAAACAACATCCGGGCCTTGTTGCATCAGTTTGAACTAAAAGAACGTTCAGGACTGGAAATCACTTCTTCCGAAGGACAATTGCAAGCCGACGAAAAAGCCATCCGAATACCTGCCCTGCAAATCAAGACAGCCAATTCATTCTTAGCTTTTAATGCAACCATCGACTGGTCGGTAACGGAACAAAACCAGGACGGAACACTGAACGGACAACTCATGGCTGAAATTGGGAAAGGCGACTTGTTCAAACTGCTACCCGATATGCCAGAAAAATTCGTTCAGGAATTTCCCTCTGCACCGCTACAAATCCGTATCGGCATAAACGGAAACCTGAATAATCTGCAGCTGAAGACCTGCCAGATCAAAATTACCGACTATTTTCGAATGGAAGCAAACGGTACAGTCAAGCATCTGCTCGACAGTATCTCACGTGAAGCTACGGTTCAACTTCACTCAGATTTCTATCGGATGAACTTTCTGGAAAGTCTGACAGGAGGAATTTTGATTCCACAGGGAACAAAGTTCCAAGGAAAAGCCCAGATGAAAGGAAACGACCTGCAGGCCAAAGCACAATTGAATCCGGGTGAAGGACTCGTAGAACTGGACGGAAAGTACAATCTTCTGGAAGAGGCTTATCAGGCCAACCTGCATATTAATGAGTTGAACCTGCATAAATTCATGCCTACCGATTCTTTGTTCGGACTTTCTGCGCATGCGAACATCGAAGGAAAAGGATTCGATTTCTTCTCACCGCATACTCGCCTGAAGGCTGATGCCGGACTCGACCACCTGCAATGGGGCTCACGTATACTGTCGGGAGTACAATTACAGGCAAATTTGAAAGCCTCGCAGGCAGGCATAAACTTAAATGTCAAAGACAATTCCATGCAGATTTCTTCCCAACTGAACGCACTTTTACACCCGTCACGCATCAAGGCCGACGGACAGATTCAGGTGGGCGGGATAGACTTGTACGATATGGGACTGACGGCTTCTCCCCTGAAAACCATGGGGAACGTGGATTTGCACCTGCACACAGATATGAAAAGAAATCATGGGGTGCAAGTATCCGTCACTCACATTCAACTGCTTACTGAAAGCCAGACCTACAAGACCAAAGACCTGCATGTGGGATTCAATACGGCACGCGACTCTATACGCAGCTATGTAAATGCAGGCGACTTGACCTTCCTGTTCCGAAGCCAGGGAGGCATAGATGAACTGGGCAGTCAGATAACTCAACTGACCCATGCTTTAGACATGCAGTGGAAACAAAAACATATTGACCAGGCCGTCCTGAAAAAATTGCTTCCAAATGCCAGATTACGTATTTTTGCCGGAAAAGATAATCCGATTTCCAATGCTTTATCCATCCGGAAAATAAATTTCGACCGAATGAATGTGGACGTACAGACTTCTCCGGAGAACGGATTGAACGCGGCCATGAATCTATACGGATTGAGGACCGACAGCCTGGCTTTCGACACCATTTATTTCCAAGCGATACAACAAACCGAAAATATAAAGCTCAGCAGTGGAGTCATTGCCAACGACAAGCCTTTCCAAGAAGCATTCGATATTACCCTTAACGGAGAAATAGAAGCTGATAAAATCAATACAACCATTGAATATCTGAACGGGAAAAAAGAATGTGGAGTCAACATTGGTATGACAGCCGGATTACAAAAAGGTGGAATCAGTCTGCATATCGCTCCTTTTGACCCAATCCTGGTGTATCGTAAATTTACGGTAAATCCGAACAACTACATTTACCTGAGAGACGATGGGCGTATTATGGCCGACTTGTCTATCCACGATGAAATGCAGACAGGACTTAGCCTGTATTCTACCCCAGACTCTACGGCACAACAAGATTTGACCCTTACCTTAAGCCAGATTAACATCGGCGAATTCAAACGGGTCATCCCTTATATGCCCGACATTAACGGCATCATCAATGCAGAAGCGCATTATGTGCAAACAGGGCAAACAGATATGATTTCACTGGAAAACAGTGTAGACCAACTGGCATACAACGGGATTGCATTGGGCGACTGGACACTGAGTGCCGTTTATCTTCCCAAACAAAGCGGAGAACAAAGTATCAATGGCTTTATTACCCGCAACAAACAGGAGATTGCCAGCATAGACGGATCTTATTTCCCTTCAGACAAAGGAGATAACAACGACCGCATAAATGCCAATATGGACCTGCACCATTTCCCACTGGAAATAGCCAATTCGTTTATTCCAGGAAGAATGGCAACACTGAGCGGAGACATTGACGGCACCATGAAGGTATCGGGAAGCAGTACCAGCCCTTTAATGAACGGACAAATCAACCTGGATAGTGTGAACATCTACATTCCACAAGCCTCCATGAATCTGCGTTTCGATGACAGACCGGTGGAAGTAAAAGACAGCAAACTGCTTTTCAATCGCTTCAAGATATTCACAAAAGGAAAGACACCTTTTACTATCGACGGTAACGTAGATATGGCAGACTTCAGCCAAATGAAAATGGATTTGAAAATGGATGCCAACAACTTTGAGCTGCTAAATGCCAAACAAACCAAACAATCGCTTGTGTTTGGAAAACTATATGTAGATTTCCACTCCACCTTAAAAGGTACACCAGATGACATGAGCATACGTGGGAATATGAACATATTGGGTAACAGTGATTTCACTTATATTCTACAAGATTCACCGCTCACCGTGGAAGACAAGCTGGGAGAGACTGTCACATTCATGAACTTCAACGATACGACTTCTGTCAACCGGAGAATACTGCCCGCCTTATCATTAGGTGGCATTGATATGCTGATGACTCTACACATCGATGAAGGAGTGCAATGCCGCGTCAATATGGATGAAAAAGGCAGCAACTATATGTATTTCGAAGGAGGAGGCGACCTTTCTTTCCAATATACTCAGGAAGGAAACATCATCTTAAGCGGAAAATATTCTCTTCTAAGCGGAGAAATGAAATATCAGCTCCCCATTATTCCGCTGAAAACCTTCTACATCCAAGGTGGGAGCTATATTCAATGGAGCGGCAATGCCATGAATCCGCTACTGAATATCAAAGCTACAGAAAGGATACGTTCCTCCGTGGCGCAAGAAGGACAAGCTTCCCGCATGGTCAACTTTGATGTAGGAGTAAATATCACCAACACACTGGAAGATCTGGGATTTACCTTCATCATCGATGCCCCGGAAGACGGAACCATGCAGAACGAACTGGCTTCCATGTCGACCGAAGAAAAGAATAAAGTAGCTGTCACCATGCTTGTCACAGGAATGTACCTGACAGAAGGGGGTACCCTGGGAGGAGGAGGCGGAAGCAGCGTAATGAACTCATTCTTGCAAGACCAAATTTCAAAAGTAGCTGGAAGCGCACTCAAAACCATTGACGTGAACTTCGGCATAGAAACCAATAATGGAGAAGAAACCGGACAATCAAGCACGGACTATAACTTCCAGTTTGCCAAACGATTTTGGAACAACCGCATCCGGGTTGTCATTGGTGGAAAGGTCTCTACCGGAAACAATGTGCAGCAAGATGATTCTTTCATTGACAACATCTCGCTGGAATACCGTCTGGACAACAGTGGCACACGCTACGTAAAACTTTTCCACGACAAGAACTATGAAAGTGTCCTTGATGGAGAAGTCATTGAAACAGGCGCAGGTATCGTATTACGTAAGAAAGTAAGCAAAGTGGGTGAACTGTTTATTTTCAGGAGAAAGAAGAAAGCACCCGTTGAAGCAGAAAAAAAAGAGGAAGATGAAAACGAAAATGAAAACCCAAATAACTAATTGGTTGCTGACAGGATTACTGCTGATTACGGCAGCATGCTCCACCACCAAGCATCTCCCGGAAGAGGAATTGCTGTATACTGGAACTCCTTCTCCCCAAATTACAGGATACAACCCAGAAGATGAAGGAGAAGCTACTCTCGAAGAAGTAAAAGGAGCACTCAATGTGGCGCCGAACAACTCATTCTTTGGCCACCCAAACTTCCGTATCCCCTTCCCTCTCGGACTATGGGTATACAACGGTTTCGAGCGCTATGAAAAAGGTATCGGAAAATGGATTTTCAAAAAACTGGCAGCTGACCCGATTTATATTTCGACGGTGAATCCGGAAACTCGCACGAAAATAGCCAGTAACCTCTTACGAGAAAACGGTTTTTTCCAAGGAAATGTCACCGTAAAGGTAGACACGGCCAAAAACCCTAAAAAGGCCAAGCTCCGCTATACCATTTACACAGGACAACGTTACAAACTGGATTCCATAAGCTATGTAGGCTTCTCTAAGAAGGCCGACAGTCTGATTCAAAAGACCTATGACAAACGACTGCTCAAGAAAGAAGAGGCATTCAGTGTCAACACACTCAATGCAGAAAGAGACCGTCTGGTGGAACTGTTCCGTAACAACGGATACTACTTCTATCGTTCTGATTTTATCACCTTTCTGGCAGATACACTGATGCATCCGGGATACGTCAACCTGAAAGTGGTACAGAAACAAAACATACCGGAAGAAGGCTTGCGCACCTACTATATCGGGAAAACCCGTATCAACCTGATTGGATACAACGGGGAGCAACCGAATGATTCGCTGAATTTCCATAACTTTACCATTGGCTATGCAGGCAACAAACCGGGTATTCGATACGGAGTGCTTCGCCGACGTTTCCTCTATAAAAGTGGAGAGATTTATTCTCAAACACGCCAGAACTACACCCAACAAGCTTTATCCCGACTGGGCGTATTTAAGTTCAATGACTTTAAATACACCCCCCGGCCTGGAAAAGACACGCTGGACATTACGGTCAATGCCATGTTCGACCTTCCGTACGACAGCGAACTGGAATTGAATATCACCACCAAAAGTACCAAACAAACAGGTCCGGGAGCAAAATTCAACCTCGCACGAAAGAATTTCCGAAGAATGGGGGCCTCACTGAATCTGGAACTCAAAGGATCGTACGAATGGCAAACCAGTTCTACCGTCGACGGAGAAAGTTCTGTCATGAACTCATACGAATTGGGAACAGCCTTGTCATTGAACTTTCCACGACTGATTCTTCCCTGGATACGCAATCGGATAGACCCGTTCCGCTTCCCCTCTGAAACAAACTTCAAAATTTATGCAGAACAAATCAATCGTGCCCGTTATTTCAAGATGCTGTCATTTGGTGGAACCGTATCCTACAGCTTCCAGCCTAAGCGCAGCATCAAACATACAGTCACTCCGCTACACCTGGCTTTCAATACACTGCAACACCGTACGGCACGCTTTGATTCCATAGCCAATGCCAATCCAATGTTATTTCACAGTTTGGACGACCAGTTTATTCCTTCACTGACTTACACTGTAACCTACGACAACAGTTACCGGAAGAAAAAGAATCAGGTGTGGTGGGAAAACTCGCTGACTTCAGCCGGCAACGTCACCTCCATGATTTACGCGGCTTTCGGACAGAAATTCAGTACCAAAGAAAAAAAACTGCTGGGAACCCCGTTCGCACAGTTTCTGAAATACTCATCAGAAGTCCGCTTCCTGCATAACATCAGTGAAAAGCAGCAAGTGGCTGCCCGTCTCATGGGAGGGGTAATCTGGGCCTACGGAAACAAAACGATTGCGCCTTACAGTGAGCAGTTCTACGTAGGAGGTGCCAACAGTATACGTGCCTTTACCGTCCGTTCCATTGGACCGGGACGATTCCATCCAGCCAATAATGCCAGTTACTCATACGTAGATGAAACCGGAGACATCAAGCTGGAAGCCAACCTGGAGTACAGGTTCCGCATCTTGTCCAATTTTCTGGGAGGAAACCTGAACGGAGCCACGTTCTTGGATGCGGGTAACGTGTGGTTGATGCGGAAAGACGAAGCACGACCGGAAGCTGAATTCAGTCTTCACAATTTCTTCGACAGCATTGCCGTGGGCACAGGAGTTGGATTGCGCTATGACCTCTCTTTTCTGATTCTACGTCTGGACTTTGGAATAGCTCTTCACGTACCCTACGAAACCGGAAAAAGCGGATATTACAACATTCCCAGATTTAAAGACGGTATGGGAATCCACTTTGCCATTGGCTATCCATTCTAAAAAAGCCCTTGCAATTCGACAAGAAAATTTAAGGCAAATACAGAGACGGTATCAAAATAAATGCCTACCTTTGCAGCGTTTTTTGAAGGTATTAAGGTTTTAGAATGAATAAGTGGAAGATTTTTGCTTTTCTATCAATTATCACTCTTATGACATTATTCGTAAGAGCAGGCCTTTGTACCCTTTGTCCCCATCTTCTTCAAGCAGAAAATTCTGTGGAGAAAGAGGTTAGCTATTGTGTTTCCCCACATGCTGAACATACAGCCTCCAAAGCCATCGACTACCTGATTTCCAACAGGAAAGCCCTCATACCTCAAACCATTTTATTCATACAGACACAGAAAAGCCTCGATGGAAAGTTCTTCCTCATCGGCTTTAATATGGGAGAAGATTTTTTCCACAGACCTCCTTTGAGCCTGAATTTATCTCATTCGACACATTCTAAACACCCTTATACACATTTAAACCGTACATATTATTTATATACCCTCAAAAAAATCCTGATTTAATACTATCTAAGATTCATTCGCACAAGTATCCGAACACATTCTTAATAAACAGAGGTTTAATGTATCGGAAACCATATCAACTTATGTATCATCAAAAATTCTTAGATATATGTTTTTTACATTTATTATTGTCGTTATTCTGACAGCTGTCGTTCTTGTCGTTGCGGCGATGACCATTGCAAGATTACTTGCTCCACGGTCATTCAACCCACAGAAAGGAGAACCGTATGAATGTGGTATTCCCACGCGCGGACAATCATGGGTACAATTCAGAGCTGGCTATTACTTGTTTGCCATCCTGTTCCTGATGTTCGACATCGAAACGGTGTTCCTCTTCCCATGGGCCGTAGTGGCAAGTCAGGTAGGAGTATATGCACTGGTCAGTGTAGGATTCTTCTTGGTTGTCTTAATTTTAGGCCTGGCATACGCCTGGCGGAAAGGAGCTCTTGAATGGAAGTAAAAAAAGCCACCTCCATCCGTTCTATGAAGTATGAGGACTTCAAGAACAATGATTATCTGGAAGACATGGTGCGCCGTTTGAACATGGACGGTGCAGGCATCGTATTGGGAACAGTAGACGAACTGATTAACTGGGGCCGTAGCAACTCTCTGTGGAGTCTTACTTTCGGTACCAGTTGTTGCGCCATCGAATTCATGGCATTGGGAGCAGCCCGCTATGACATGGCCCGTTTCGGATTTGAAGTAACCCGAAACTCTCCTCGTCAGGCAGACATGATCATGGTATTGGGAACCATCACTTACAAGATGGCCCCGGTATTGAAGCGTCTGTACGACCAGATGGCCGAACCCAAATATGTGGTAGCAGTAGGCGGATGTACCATTTCCGGTGGTCCGTTCATCAAATCCTATCACGTAGTAAACGGTATTGACAAAATCATTCCGGTCGACGTATATATTCCGGGATGTCCTCCACGGCCGGAAGCCTTCTTCTACGGAATGATGCAACTCCAACGTAAAATCAAAGTGGAACGTTTCTTAGGAGGCGTCAACCGAAAAGAAAAAGAGGAATCAACCAAGTAAAAAAAGAAATACAAATGGAAATTGAAAAAATAAAACGCATTACTCCTGAAGCGGAAATCAGTCAGGCTGGCGAAACGGTGATCAAAATACCGGCAGACAAACTGCATGCCACGGCCAAAGCCTTGCATGACGATAAAGAGGAATCTATGGATTTCCTGCGTGACATCGTAGGAATGGACTGGGGAGAAGAGGGATTGGGAGCGCTCTACCTCTTGGAATCTACGCACACAGGAGCTAGAATCATCCTCAAATCAGTAGCAGCCGACCGGGAAAAGGCATTTTTACCGACTGTCAGCGATTTGTGGAAAACGGCACTCATCAAAGAACGTGAAGTGTACGACTTTTTCGGCATCGTCTTCCTGAACCATCCGGACATGCGCCGCATCTTCCTGCGTGAAGACTGGAAAGGCTATCCAATGCGCAAGGATTATGACATGAACTCCAATCCGCTGCAGATGGACAATGAAGAGAATGCCGACCTTACCGACGAATACTTCCTCCGTCCGGACGGTACACTCGAGGGACACAAGAATGTTGTGTTTGGAGAAGATGACTTCGTCGTAAACATCGGTCCGCAGCACCCTTCTACTCACGGTGTATTGCGTATGCGTACCTCACTCGACGGTGAAAACATCCGTAAAATTGACCCGATTCTGGGATACATCCACCGAGGCATCGAGAAAATGAACGAAAGCCTGACTTATCCACAGACGCTGGCACTGACCGACCGTCTAGATTACCTGAGTGCTCATCAGAATCGCCACGCCTTGTGTATGTGCATCGAAAAGGCTGCTGGAATCGAAATCCCGGAACGTGCCTTGTATATCCGTACCATCATGGACGAACTGCAACGTATCGATTCTCACCTGCTGTTCTATTCTTGCCTGGTAATGGATATGGGTGGACTGACTCCGTTCTTCTATGGTTTCCGTGAACGTGAAATGATTCTGGACATCTTTGAAGAAACCACTGGAGGACGTCTGATTCAGAACTATAACATGATTGGTGGCGTGCAGGCTGATATCCATCCCACTTTCCAACAGAAAGTAAAAGAATTCATCAAACACCTGCGCAGTGTTATCCAAGATTATCACGACATCTTCACTTCCAACGTCATCGCCGACACCCGTCTGAAAGGCGTGGGAATCCTGTCAAAGGAGGATGCCATCTCACTGGGCTGTACAGGAGGTACCGGACGTGCTTCCGGATGGGCCAACGACGTGCGCAAGCATCATCCGTATGCTTTGTATGACAAAGTGGACTTCAAGGAAATCACTTATACAGAAGGAGACTCCTTTGCCCGTTATATGGTACGTATGGATGAAATCATGGAATCTTGCCACATCATCGAACAGCTGATTGACAATATTCCGGAAGGTGAATTCCGGGTAAAGACCAAACCCATCATCAAGTTGCCGGAAGGCGTGTTCACTTCCTCAGTAGAAACCAGCCGTGGAGAATTCGACGTAGTGCTTGAAAGCCACGGAGACAAGGTGCCTTACCGTCTGCACTATCGCTCTACGGGAATTCCATTGGTACATGCCATGGATACAATCTGCCGCGGAACAAAGATTGCGGACTTAATTGCCATTGGAGGTACACTCGACTTTGTCATTCCCGACATTGACCGATAATCTCCCGATGAAACAAGTGGACAATCATCACAGTAAAACTGAAAAATTAAAAGAAATATGTTTTTAGATTATTATAATTTCAGCCCGCTGCTCATGCAGATTCATGCCTTTCTGTGCGGCCTGATGCCCGAGTGGCTGGCACTTACCCTTGAAGGCCTCGTGGTCGGCGTGTTCATTCTCGTCATGTACGCCGTACTGGCCATCATCCTTATCTATATGGAGCGTAAAGTCTGTGCGGCTTTCCAGTGCCGTATCGGTCCGAACCGTGTAGGAGGAAAGGGCGGACTGTTGCAGGTTCCAGCCGACGTGTTGAAAATCCTGACCAAGGAAATCATCAGCCTGAAGAACTCCGACCATTTTCTGTACAACCTGGCTCCGTTCCTCGTCATCTTGGCTTCTATCCTTACCTTCTCCTGCTTGCCGTGGAACAAAGGAGGGGAAATCCTGCACATGAACATCGGTATCTTCTTCGTGCTGGCAGCTTCTTCCATCGGCGTGCTGGGTATCCTGCTGGCCGGATGGAGTAGTAACAGCAAATATACGCTGATTGGTGCTGTACGAAGTGGTGCCATGATTATCAGTTATGAACTTTCCATCGGCCTCAGCGTATTGACCATGGTGGTCATGAGCGGTGCCATGGACATCCAGACCATTGTAGAGGGTCAAGCCAACGGATGGAACATTTTCAAGGGACACATTCCAGCCATCATGGCGTTCATCATTTACCTGATTGCAGGTAATGCGGAGGCCAACCGTGGCCCGTTCGACTTGGCAGAAGCAGAACAGGAACTGACAGCCGGATACCATACAGAATATTCCGGTATGCACTTCGGGTTCTTCTATCTAGCCGAATACCTGAACTTGTTCATTACAGCCGGTATCGCCACCACCCTGTTCCTGGGCGGATGGATGCCTTTGCACATTGCCGGTCTCGACGGGTTGAACCTGGTGATGGACTACATCCCCGGATTTGTTTGGTTTATGGGAAAAACCTTCCTCATCGTCTTCCTGCTGATGTGGATTCGCTGGACTTTCCCGCGCCTGCGTATCGACCAGGTACTGACACTGGAATGGAAATACTTGATGCCGCTTTCACTGGTGGTTTTGTTACTGATGACCGTATGCAAAGTATGCGGCCTGACATTTTGATTAAATTTTTTTGAATATGAATGCATTGGAAGAATATTTGAAAGGATATGTCGGTGGAGTAAAGAGCCTGCTGGTAGGTATGCGTACCTCCATGAAGGTGTTTTGCCAGAAGAAGATAACCGAACAATATCCGGAAAACCGCCACACGACTCTCCATATTCCGGAACGCCACAGAGCCATGCTCGAAATGCCGGTCGATGAGAACGGAAACAACCGTTGCATTGCTTGCGGACTGTGCCAGATGAACTGTCCGAACGGAACCATCCACCTGACCACGGAAATGCGGGAAACCGAAGACGGCAAAAAGAAAAAAGTACTGGTGAAATATGAGTATAACCTGGGATCCTGCATGTTCTGCATGCTGTGCGTCAATGCCTGCCCGCACGACGCCATCCGATTCACGAACGACTTCGAGAATGCGGTGTTCCAGAAAGAAAAACTCGTAATGACACTGAACAAGAAATAAATAAAACGAAACGGATATGAATATATCACTTCAAGAAATCGTATTTTATATCGTAGGTGCCTGTATCATCGTCAGCTCCATTCTGGCTGTCACTACAGGAAGACTTCTGCGTGCAGCCACTTACCTGCTGTTCGTGCTCTTCGGCACAGGCGCCATCTACGGAATCCTGGGCTACACCTTCCTGAGTGCGGTCCAGTTGATGGTGTATGCCGGAGGTATCGTGGTATTGTATGTGTTCTCTATCTTGCTGACCCAGTCGGACAAGAATATGAAATACAAACAAAACCAGGCCAAACTTATCAGCGTACTGATTACCACCGTGGTGGGAGCTGTACTGGTACTCTTCCTGGTCATGACCAACGGATTTGCCCTGAACTTGATTCCACAGGGAGTGGAACTTCCAGTCGACCAGATTGGACACGCGTTGATTGGTACCGACAAATACCAGTTCGTCCTGCCGTTTGAGGCCGTCAGCGTATTGTTATTAGCTTGTATGATTGGTGCGATATTGATTGCACGCAAAGAAAAATAACACAGTAAAATTATGGAAATAGAAATTCATGTAGTTCACTACCTCGTCATCAGCACCGTCATGCTTTTCTGCGGCATCTATGGTTTCTTTACCCGCAAGAACCTGCTGGCACTGCTGATTTCAGTAGAATTGATGCTCAATGCGACCAACATCAATTTCGCGGTATTCAACCGTTATCTTTTCCCCGGGCAACTGGAGGGGCATTTCTTCAGCCTGTTCGGAATAGCCATCGCTGCAGCCGAAACCGCCGTGGCCATTGCCATCATTATTAATGTGTATCGCAACCTGAAACAGGTGCTTACCGATGATATAACCGATTTGAAAGGATAACTTTCTTATACATTATTAAATTGCTTATGGATTATACAATTCTGATACTTGCCCTCCCGATGCTGAGCTTCCTGCTCCTGGCACTGGCCGGCATGAAAATGCCTCATCGTGTAGCGGGCGCCATCGGCACACTTTCACTGGGAGTGGTAGCCGTACTGAGCTATCTGACGGCATTCAGCTATTTCACGGCTCCACGTACTGCGGAAGGCCTCTACCCCACGCTGACTCCGTGGAACATTGAATGGCTGCCGTTCACTTCGTCTCTTCATATTGACATGGGTATCCTGCTGGACCCGATTTCCGTCATGATGCTGGTGGTCATTTCCACCGTTTCCCTGATGGTACACATCTACTCTTTCGGTTACATGAAAGGAGAGGTCGGTTTCCAGCGGTATTACGCCTTCCTGTCATTGTTTACTTTCTCCATGCTGGGACTGGTCGTTGCAACCAATATCTTCCAGATGTATGTGTTCTGGGAGCTGGTGGGTGTGTCTTCTTACCTGCTCATCGGTTTCTATTACACCAAACCGGAAGCCATTGCCGCCAGCAAGAAAGCGTTTATCGTAACCCGTTTTGCCGACCTGGGCTTCCTAATCGGTATCCTGATTTACGGATATTACATGCAGACCTTTACCTTCACTCCGGGCACGGAACGTCTGATGCAGGCCGGAATGGTACTTCCCCTCGCACTGGGACTGATGTTCGTGGGTGGTGCCGGTAAGAGTGCCATGTTCCCGTTGCACATCTGGTTGCCGGATGCCATGGAAGGTCCGACTCCGGTATCTGCCTTGATTCATGCCGCCACCATGGTGGTAGCCGGTGTGTACCTGGTAGCCCGCATGTTCCCGCTGTTCATCGGTTATGCGCCTCACACCCTGCACATCGTGGCCTGGGTAGGTGCTTTCACTGCCTTCTACGCAGCCAGCGTAGCCTGCGCACAGAGTGATATCAAACGTGTACTTGCCTTCTCTACCATCTCGCAGATTGGTTTCATGATGGTGGCACTGGGTGTCTGCACCGCAGCCGACCCACACGAAGGCGGTCTGGGTTACATGGCCGGCATGTTCCACCTGTTCACTCACGCCATGTTCAAGGCCTTGCTTTTCCTGGGTGCCGGATGCATCATCCATGCCGTACACAGCAACGAAATGGAAACCATGGGCGGCCTGCACAAATACATGCCGATTACCCACATCACCTTCCTGATTGCCTGCCTGGCCATCGCCGGTATTCCTCCGTTCTCCGGATTCTTCTCCAAGGACGAGATTCTGACGGCCTGCTTCCAGTACAGCCCGGTCATCGGATGGATTATGACGATTATCGCCGGAATGACCGCTTTCTATATGTTCCGTCTGTACTACTGCATCTTCTGGGGCAAGGAAAACAAGGAACTGCATGCACATCATGTACCGCATGAAAGTCCGCTGGCCATGACTTTCCCGCTAATGTTCCTGGCACTGGTTACCATCGTAGCCGGATTCATTCCTTTCGGACACTTCGTTTCTTCCAATGGACATGCCTACGACATTCACCTCGACTGGGGAGTAGCCGGCACCAGCATCGTCATTGCCGTCATCGCCATCGCCCTGGCCACTTGGATGTATGCCCGCGAAAAACAGCCTGTACCCGAGATGCTGGCACAGCGCTTCAGTACCCTGCACCGTGCAGCCTACAAGCGCTTCTACATGGATGAGATCTGGTTGTTCGTTACCAAGAAAATCATCTTCCGCTGCGTATCCACTCCGCTGGCATGGTTCGACCGCCACGTCATCGACCAGTTCATGAATTTCATGGCATGGAGCACCAACGCCGCTGGAGAAACCGTACAGCCGATACAGAATGGTAAAATCCAGACGTACACTCATTATTTCCTGGCAGGTATTATTGTACTGACAATCATCTTGCTGCTGAACTAACAAAGAAGAATCTATAACGTATGAATATATTAAGTCTTTTCGTATTGATACCTCTGCTGATGCTGCTGGGACTGTGGATTGCCCGCAACGTCAATCAGGTCAGAGGAGTGATGGTGGCTGGCTCGTCCATCCTGCTGGTGCTTGCCGCCTACCTCACGGTGTCTTATATCGGACAGCGCCATGCCGGAGCCACGACTGAGATGCTTTTCATGGACAGCATCACGTGGTATGCCCCGCTTCACATCTGCTACTCGGTGGGAGTAGACGGTATCTCGGTGGTCATGCTGCTGCTGAGTTCCATCATCGTATTTACCGGTACATTTGCCTCCTGGAAACTGAAGCCGCTCACCAAGGAATACTTCTTGTGGTTCACCCTGCTGAGCACCGGTGTATTCGGTTTCTTCATCTCTACCGACCTGTTCACCATGTTCATGTTCTATGAAGTAGCCTTGATTCCGATGTACCTGCTGATTGGTGTATGGGGAAGCGGCCGCAAGGAATATGCCGCCATGAAACTGACCCTGATGCTGATGGGTGGTTCCGCCTTCCTGTTGATTGGTATCCTGGGCATCTACTACGGAGCCGGCGCAGAAACCATGAACATTCTAGAAATCGTGAAACACCAGATACCGACCGAGATGCAGCGCATCTTCTTCCCGATGGTCTTCCTGGGATTTGGTGTACTGGGCGCCCTCTTCCCCTTCCATACATGGAGCCCCGACGGTCATGCTTCTGCCCCGACGGCCGTAAGTATGCTGCACGCCGGTGTATTGATGAAACTGGGAGGTTACGGATGCTTCCGTATCGCCATGTACCTGATGCCGACCGGAGCTGCCATTTGGGGTGACTTCTTCCTGGTGCTGACGACCATCTCTGTCGTATACGGTGCCTTCAGTGCCGTGGTACAGACCGACTTGAAATACATCAACGCCTACTCTTCCGTAAGCCACTGCGGACTGGTGTTGTTTGCTTTGCTGATGATGACCCGCGTCAGTGCGACGGGTGCCATCCTGCAGATGCTGAGCCACGGATTGATGACCGCCCTGTTCTTCGCCCTCATCGGTATGATTTACGGACGTACCCACACCCGTGACATCCGTCAGTTGAGCGGACTGATGAAAATCATGCCGTTCCTGTCTGTCGGCTATGTCATTGCCGGTCTGGCCAACTTGGGTCTGCCGGGCCTGAGCGGATTCATTGCCGAAATGACCGTCTTCGTCGGTTCTTTCCAGAATCCGGACTTGTTCCACCGCACCTGCACCGTCATCGCTACGATGAGTATTGTGATTACGGCAGTGTATATCCTACGCGTGGTCGGAAAAATCCTGTATGGCACCTGCCATAACCCGGAACACCTGAAACTGACCGATGCCACCTGGGACGAACGTCTGGCTGTAATCTGCCTGATTGTGGCCGTAGCCGGACTGGGACTTGCTCCTTATTGGGTGAGCAACGTCATCAGCGGAAGCGTAGAACCTATTATCAGCCAACTTATCCGATAACCCGAATAAATAAAAAGAAATTATATGAGCGAATTATTTACTATGCAGGCTGAAATAAGCCTGGTCGCTATCATCCTCCTCATGCTGCTGGCCGACTTGATTATGAAGACGCCCAGCCACAAGCCGCTCCAGTACATGGCTTGCGTGCTGATGGTCGTACAACTGGCCCTGAACATCGTTCCGACCAGCGGTGAAGCATTCGGAGGAATGTATCATGCCACTCAAATGGCATCTATCGTAAAAACCATCCTGACCGCCGGTACCCTGCTCGTGTTCCTGCAGTCGGGCGAATGGTTGTCACGCGAAGATACCCGCCACAAAGCCGGTGAATTCTACATGCTGACCCTGAGTACGCTGCTGGGAATGTATTTCATGGTGAGCGCCGGAAGCTTTATCCTGTTCTATGTAGGATTGGAACTGGCCAGCATCCCGATGGCTTGTCTGGTGGCTTTCGACAAGTTCCGTCATCACAGTGCCGAAGCCGGAGCAAAATTCATTCTGAACTCCATGTTCTCTTCTGCCCTGATGCTGTACGGTATCTCTATGGTGTACGGTACTACCGGAACCACTTATTTTGCCGATGTAACGACCGCACTGACCGGCACACCGCTCCAGATTATGGCCATGGTGTTCTTCTTTGCCGGACTGGGATTCAAGCTGAGCTTGGTTCCGTTCCACATGTGGACACCCGATACTTACCAGGGAGCTCCAACCACAGTGTCGGCCTACCTGTCTGTCATCTCCAAAGGTGCAGCTGCTTTTGCACTGATGAGCATCCTAGTGAAAGTATTCGGACAGATGGTGGCCAACTGGAGTCTGCTGCTGAGCATCGTCATCGTACTGACCATTACCATTGCCAATATCTTCGCCATCCTGCAGGAAGACCTGAAACGATTCATGGCCTATAGTAGTATCTCACAGGCCGGCTACATCATGCTGGCCGTATTGGGAGGAAACGAACAGGGAATGGCTTCACTGGTGTACTACCTCGTAGTGTACATCGCTGCCAACCTGGCTGTATTCGGTGTAATCAGTGTCATTGAACAACATACCGGAGGAAAAGTAGACCGCAGCGCGTACAATGGACTCTATAAAACCAACCCACACCTGAGCTTCCTCATGACGCTGGCCTTGTTCTCTTTGGCCGGAATCCCGCCGTTTGCCGGATTCTTCTCCAAATTCTTCGTATTTGCTTCTGCCTTCCACAGCGGCCACTGGCTGGTAGTATTCCTGGCCTTGGTGAACACCATCATTTCTCTCTACTACTACCTGCTGATTGTGAAAGCCATGTATATCACTCCCAACGATACGCCGATTGCTACCTTCCGTACACCGGCCCTAGCCCGTACGGGATTGTTCATCTGCCTCATTGGAGTCATCATCCTGGGACTTTGCAGTGGAGTGTACGACCTACTCAACCACGCAGCCGGACTGGGATTCTAACCCTAAGATCCATCATATTGCATCATAGAGACTCAAAGAAAGAGTCCGGTTTTATGCCGGACTCTTTCTTTTTATAATCAAGCCCACTACTGTCCACTAAAAATGGACAAGGTTAAAAGTTAAATAAATTCGGTTCACTTGAACCATATCGGTCTTTGACATTTTTGAAATTCGATTTGTCGAACAAGTCACTAAAGTGTGTTTTGTCCGTCAATGATATTCCGAGAATTTGAAGAACCTCATAGATGC
>NZ_JAOQJI010000025.1:0-55980 GCF_025567125.1 Phocaeicola fibrisolvens
TCATCTATTCTTTGTGGGAAAAGGACGATTTGATTGGGATTGTAAGAACGAAAATGTATCTTTGCCATATTACTTTGCTTATGCCTAAAGATACAAAATCTTTAGGTAATAACAACGCCTCGGCTTGGGAAAGTCGGGGCGTTGTCATAAAAAAAGAGGGTATGCTTTTTGACACACCCTCTTTGTTGTCAGAAGCCTCCCGGCTCCTTTTATAGAATAAGATGAACGAACTTTTCAATTACCATTCCACAAACTTACCACGTGCGCGACGTTCTTTCAATATCGCAGCCAAACGCTTATTCTTGGATGCCGCAATAAAACGACGACCAAAAATATTAGGAATAGCAACCCCCAAGGCAATGCACATAATAACTAAACCAGAATTCACTCCACTCTCAATGGCTTTCATCAATGGAGTAACCTGATCGATGGATTGTACATTCATATTTATCAATCCAAACAGCATACGATACATCAGTACCCCCGGAATCATCGGAATAACCGACGGAATGGTCAGCACGTGATTCGGCACATGGAACCAGTGTACGGCCTTGATGGCAATCAGGCTGACGAGTACAGAGCCGGAAAAGGAACCGATAACAAGTCCCATGTCCAAACCGATATTATTGGTACTCGGTCCCAAATTTACAAAATTTCGGGTACAAACCGCAATGATACCTCCAATGGCTACCACCCACAACAGGCGACGCTGGATATTGAATATCATCGAGAAGCCCATGGCCGAAATAGCCGCTGCAATGGCATATTCCCAATATTTATGATGAGGAACCATACTGATGGTAGGGAAGAAATTATCGATATGGCAGAGCTTCACCGCAAACGCGATACCGAATGCCATGGCCGCCACCATCAAAAGGGTGTTCACCGCCCGTACAATACCTACCTGAATGTAATTGTCGAGCATATCGTCCACAAAATTAATCAAAGGAACACCCGGCACAATAAAGAGCGCACAAGCCAGCAACGGATGCCAGGGAGTAGACGTCCATTCAGCCGGCAACAAAGTAGAAGCCCAAGCAATGATGGTAGCCACAAAGGCAGAAATGGCGATACCCATATAGTGGTTCAAACCAGATTCATTACATATCTGACGAAGACGCATACCCAATATAGCCGCGATGGAAGCATACAGGAATGCCATCCAGTCACAACCGAACTGAATACAGAATCCGCCACACGCAAAACCTGCACCGACAGCCACCTGCCAGGGAGTGTAATTACGTTTCTTCTTACGAATATTCTCCAGTTCTTCTTCATACTGGTCCAGCGTGTAATCCTGCTCAATGGCACGCCATGAAAGTTTGCTCACCTCCGAAATGGCCGTCATATTCACACCGTGACCTTCAATCCGCTGAAACTTGGTGAAAGAATAATCTCCGTCACTCACATTCACCATCAGCATCGTAAAACTGACATTGATATGGAGCTTCTCTTCAGGGATGCCAAGGTAAGCAGCCGTACGTTTCATGTTTCTTACAATACGGTTCGTATCGGCCAGACTCTCTACCAATAATTTACCCGTACGCAACAATAAATCCACTCTACGATGCAGCAACTGATCGTGAGCCTTTACAGTCGTCTCTAAATGTTCCTCTAATATCATTTTGTTTAAAGATTATTTCGGGCGCAAAGTTACGAAAAATATCAATTCTATTCGTACCTTTGTAAATCGAAGTTCCATGTTAATATGAATAAACTTTCACGGAGAGAAGAAGAGAAACAGACCGTAGAACAGATGATTCGCTTCTATTGCAGACATAAAGAAGGGAATACTACCCTCTGCAAAGACTGCAAAGAGCTATTGGAGTATGCCCACCAGAGATTGTCGCATTGTCCTTTCGGGGAACAGAAGAAAACTTGCCGGCAATGCCCTGTCCACTGCTACCGCCCGCAAATGAAACAGAAAATAAAGGAAGTCATGCGATACGCAGGTCCCCGCATGCTTTGGCATCACCCAATCTGGACCCTCAAACATTTGTGGAGAGAGCGGTGACCACACCCAATGTGTGGATTTTTTCCACAATAATCTGTAAAATTCCCCAATACTTCCTTATCAGAAAGGGAAGGGAGTCTACTGATTTTCAGCTTATAAAACATTTTTGTAACTTTGGCACGAATCTTGTCGGCCATTTTAGAGATAATGGCATCTAAAACTATAAAAAAATTGAACTTATGAAACGCTTTTTGACTAGGAAAGAATTAAAGGTAAAAAGAAAGGAAATGATTTACATGGTTATTGGCATCGCAGTCATTTTATCCATCTATTTTATTTTTACCCGAGAAAAGAAACCCGTAGCTGAAATCCCTGTTGTTTCCGTCATGCCTGCCAGCCGGCAGAACGTACAAATATTCGGTGAATATGTAGGACGAGTCCGTGCGCAGCAGTTTGTGGAAGTACGTGCACGTGTAGAAGGATTTCTGGAACAGATGCTGTTTGAAGAGGGTACCTCAGTCAAGCGGAATCAGGTATTGTTCATCATCAACCAAGACCAATATCGCGCCAAAGCAGACAAAGTACGCGCCCAGCTGAAGAAAGATGAAGCACAGGCACAGAAAGCCAAACGTGACCTGGAGCGTATCCGCCCGCTTTACGAACAGAACGCAGCCAGCCAACTGGACCTGGACAATGCGGTAGCAGCGTATGAGACAGCCGTCGCCAGTGTAGGAATGAGTAAGGCCGACTTGGAACAGGCCGAACAGGAACTGGGCTACACAGTGGTACGCTCCCCTATCTCCGGACAAATCAGTGAACGTCACGTCGATTTGGGTACATTAGTCGGCAGCAGCGGAAAATCCCTGTTGGCTACCATCGTAAAGAGCGATACCATCCTCGTAGACTTCAGCATGACCGCACTTGATTACCTGAAAAGCAAGGAAAGAAACGTGACTTTCGGACAGAAAGATTCTACCCGTTCTTGGCAGCCCACCGTCACCATCACCTTGCCGGACAACAGCGTCTATGAACACAAAGGACTGGTAGACTTTGCCGCTCCTCAGGTAAACCCGAAAACAGGAACTTTCTCCGTACGTGCCGAACTGGCCAATCCGGACCATGTATTACTGCCGGGACAGTTCACCAAAGTAAAAGTGTTGCTCGACGTACGTGAAAATGCCACCGTCGTTCCCCAAAAAGCCCTGATTATTGAAAAGGGAGGAGCCCATATTTTCGTCATGCGGAAAGACTCGACCGTGGAAAGACGTTTCATCGAGCTTGGCCCTGAATTCGGAAACGACGTGGTAGTGGAACGTGGATTGTCTGCCGGAGAAATGATTGTGTACGAAGGTTTCCACAAACTGGCTCCGGGAATGAAGGTCCGTGTGCAAGACCCCGCCCAACTTGAAAACGAAGCGAAAAAAGAGGAAGAATAATCCACCTAAACGAAATTACGCATGAAAGTCAGCTTTTTCATTGACAGGCCCGTATTCTCGGCCGTCATCTCCATATTGATTGTAATCGTAGGTATCATTGGCCTGATGATGCTGCCTATCGACCAGTACCCGCAGATTACTCCCCCCGTAGTCAAAATCAGTGCTTCCTATCCGGGAGCCAGTGCCGTGACCGTATCGCAGGCAGTAGCTACCCCTATCGAACAGGAACTCAACGGAACACCGGGCATGCTTTACATGGAATCCAGCAGTTCCAACTCCGGAGGTTTCTCTGCCACAGTTACTTTCGACATCTCTGCCGACCCAGACTTGGCAGCCGTGGAAATCCAGAACCGTATCAAACTGGCGGAATCCCGACTGCCCGCAGAAGTGATTCAGAATGGTATTTCGGTGGAGAAGCAGGCTCCAAGCCAGCTGATGACTCTCTGCTTGACTTCCAACGACCCGAAGTTTGACGAAATCTACCTGAGTAACTTCGCCACGTTGAACGTACTTGATTTGCTCCGCCGTATTCCGGGAGTAGGACGTATTTCCAATATCGGTAGCCGTTACTATGCCATGCAAATCTGGGTAGACCCTGCCAAGCTGGCCAACTTCGGACTTACCGTACAGGATGTGCAGAATGCCCTGAAAGACCAGAACCGTGAATCGGCCGCCGGTGTGCTCGGACAGCAACCCATGAACGGAGTGGACATCACCGTTCCCATCACAGCACAAGGACGTTTGTCATCGGCCTCCCAGTTTGAGGAAATCGTGCTGCGTGCCAATCCGGACGGCTCACTCATCCGTATGCGCGATGTGGCCCGTGTGTCTTTGGAAGCTTCTTCCTACAGCACGGAAAGTGGTATCAACGGCGGAAACGCAGCCATTCTGGGTATTTACATGCTTCCGGGAGCCAACGCCATGGAGGTGGCCCAGAGCGTGAAAGACGCCATGAAAGAAATCAGCAAGAGTTTCCCGGAAGGAATGGAATACAACTTCCCGTTCGACATGACGGATTATATCTCGGAATCCATACACGAAGTGTACAAAACGCTGTTCGAGGCCTTGTTCCTGGTGATTGTCGTGGTATTCCTTTCTTTGCAGAACTGGCGTGCCACACTGATTCCGGTAGTAGCCGTACCGATTTCTTTGATTGGTACTTTCGGCTTCATGCTGATATTCGGTTTCTCGCTCAACATCCTGACCTTGCTGGGACTGGTACTTGCCATCGGTATTGTGGTGGACGATGCCATCGTGGTAGTGGAAAACGTGGAGCGTATTATGGATGAAGAAAAACTCAGCCCGTATGAAGCTACCAAGAAAGCCATGGAGGGACTGGTGGGTGCCATCATCGCCACCTCATTGGTACTGGCTGCCGTATTCGTTCCGGTTAGCTTCCTTTCCGGTATCACCGGACAGCTGTACCGTCAATTTACGGTCACCATTGTGGTTTCAGTGCTTCTTTCTACGGTAGTAGCCTTGACGTTGAGTCCGGTAATGTGTTCACTCATCCTGCGCCCGGTTGATCCGAACAAACCCAAGAACAGAGTGTTCCACTTCATCAACAAATGGCTGGCCATCGGAAACAACAAATACATTGTCTATATCAAGCGTGTCATCAAGAATCCGCGCCGTGTAATGGTCGGTTTCGGAATGGTATTGATTTTCATCTATATGTTCCACCGGTTGGTGCCCACCAGCTTCCTTCCGGTTGAAGACCAAGGTTATTTCACCGTGGAACTGGAGCTTCCGGAAACCGCCACTTTGGAAAGGACCCGCGCTGTGACCGACCGGGCTGTAGATTTCATCATGAAGGATCCGGCCGTGGAATACGTACAGAACGTAACTGGTAGCAGCCCACGTGTAGGAACCAGTCAGGCCAGAAGCCAGCTGACCGTCATCCTGAAGGAATGGAAAGAACGTGACAATACGACTATTGACGAAGTGATGGACAGAATACAGAAAGAACTGGAGACTTATCCAGAAAGTAAGGTCTACCTTTCTACGCCTCCGGTCATTCCGGGTCTGGGTACGGCCGGCGGTTTCGAGATGCAGCTGGAAGCTCGTGGTGACGCCACTTACGACGACCTGGTACGGGCTACCGATACCTTGATGTATTATGCCTCCCAACGAAAAGAGATTACAGGACTTTCTTCCTCTCTGCAGGCTGAGATTCCTCAGCTCTACTTCGATGTAGACCGGGATAAAGTAAAACTCTCTGGAGTGCCGATGGCGGATGTGTTCTCAACCATGAAAGCATACACTGGTTCAGTATATGTGAACGACTTCAACATGTTCAACCGCATCTACCGTGTGTACATTCAGGCAGAAGCGCCTTACCGCCGTGAACGTGACAACATCGGCTTGTTCTTCGTACGCGGTTCGGACGGCAACATGATTCCGCTGACAGCTTTGGGCAACACGGATTATACTACCGGACCAGGAAGCATCAAACGTTTCAACATGTTCAATACTTCCATCATTCGAGGTACTACCGCCAACGGGGCCAGTTCCGGACAGGTGATGGAACTGTTGGAACAGATTGCCCGTGAAAAACTGCCCGAAAACATCGGAGTGGAATGGAGTGGTCTTTCCTACCAGGAAAAGCAGGCTGGCGGACAAACCGGACTTATACTGGCACTGGTATTCCTGTTCGTATTCCTGTTCCTGGCTGCCCTTTATGAAAGCTGGACCGTCCCCATTGCCGTATTGATTTCACTTCCGGTAGCCGTGTTGGGAGCCTATGCAGGTATTACCCTCTGCGGATTGGAAAACGATACCTACTTCCAGATTGGTCTGGTTATGTTGATTGGTCTGGCCGCCAAGAACGCCATCCTGATTGTAGAATTCGCCAAGGACGAGGTGGACAAGGGACGCGACATCGTAGAATCGGCTCTCCATGCAGCCAGCCTGCGTTTCCGTCCGATTCTGATGACCTCACTGGCCTTTATCCTCGGTATGCTTCCGATGGTGCTTGCCACCGGGCCGGGTTCTGCCAGCCGACAGGCCATCGGTACAGGTGTCTTCTTTGGAATGATTGTGGCAGTTACCGTAGGTATCCTGCTCGTACCGTTCTTCTTTGTAATGATTTACAAAGCCACTCATAAAATGAAAGTGAAAAAGTAAACTTACAGATGTAACTTATGAAACCGACTAACAAATTATACCGCCTTTTACTCATTTCCGTAGCAGCCCTTCTGATGGGGGGCTGCAAAATCGGGAAACAATATACCCGCCCCAAAATGGAACTGCCTGTCACCCTTGACAGCACCAGCGTAGACTCCACATCCATCGGTGACTATCCCTGGGAACAGATGTACACCGATACCATCCTCCAACAGCTCATCCAGAAGACGCTGGACTACAACAAGGATATGCTGATTGCAGCTGCCAGGGTCAAGGAATTGGCTGCCATGAAACGGATTGATTATGCCAACCTCTTCCCTCAGTTAGGATTGAAGCTCTATGCAGAAGAAGAAGGGGAAGACTATGGGGGAAACAACTATAAAAAAGACAACCAGTACGATATCAAACTGGGAATCACATGGGAAATTGACCTGTGGGGTAACCTGCGTTGGGCAAAAGACAAGAGCATGGCCGAATTTATGGGTTCCATCGAGAACCAACGGGCCCTCCGAATGAGCCTGGTAGCACAAGTAGCACAGTCTTATTTCGAACTGGTAGCCCTCGACAACGAACTTTCTATCGTGAGAAAGACCGTAGATGCCCGCCGGGAAAGCTTGCACCTGGCACGTATCCGCTACGAAGGCGGATTGACTTCCGAAACTGCTTATCGGCAGGCTCAAGTGGAATTGGCCCGTACGGCAACCCTCGTCCCCGACCTGGAACGGAAAATCACGTTGAAACAGAATGAGATTACATTTCTGGCAGGAGAATATCCTCATGAAATCAAGCGGGCCACCTTGCCGGAAGATGTCGTTCATTCCGCTTCACTTCCCGTAGGACTTCCTTCTTCCTTGCTGGAACGCCGACCGGATGTACGCCAAGCTGAACAGGCCGTTATTGCAGCCAATGCTGCAGTGGGAATTGCCTTTACCAACATGTTCCCCAAACTGACCTTGACGGCCACTCACGGTTCTGAAAATGAAGATCTTTCACACATCTTCAAGTCACCTCACTACCTGTTGGCCGGAACCATCCTCCAGCCTCTTTTTGCCATGGGCAAAAACCGCGCTATCCTGAAAGCCAAGAGAGCAGCGTGCGAACAAGCTGCATACGCATACGAAAAAGCCGTATTGAACGCTTTCAAAGATGCCTACAATGCCATTGCAGAATATAATAAGGTGAAAGAAATCTACGAAACCCGCCTGCGCTTGGAACAGTCGTCCAAAATCACACTGGATCTGGCCCAGCTGCAATACATCAATGGAGTCATCGGATACATGGATTTGCTGGATGCACAGCGTGGATACCTGGATGCACAAATCAGCCTGAGCAACGCCGTACGTGACAAACAGATTACGCTGGTCAACCTCTACAAAGCCTTGGGAGGCGGCTGGAAAGAATAATCCTCATATAACACATAAAAAAATGCGGAAACTGGAATCATCCCCCCAGCTTCCGCATTTTTTCTTTACTCATACGGATGTTACGCCATATACTTTCTCATATATCTCATCCCTGATGGATGCAAAACCGGCTGTAATATCATCTGTGCCCGCGTACATCAAAAACATGGGCAGACTTTCACCACCTTTTCTATAAGGAGGCTGTACATAGTCTTTTTCACACAGCCGGAACCCGCATCGCTGATAAAAACCGATACGCCGTCGGCTCATTTCGTCCACCGGTTTCTCTACCTCTAGAACCAAGAGTCCCGGAAACTGATTCTGGAGTTCTTCCATAATCTTCCGGCCATATCCTTTGTTGCGCACCAACGGCGAAGTAGCCAGGTGCTCCACATAAGAGAAGCCATCCAATGTCCATACGGTTATAAACCCTATCTGAAGCGTATCCTCCGCAATCAGATAACAAGTAAACGCATCGTTATGGTCTACATTGTCACGCTGGGGCTCATCCTCTCTCCGCTCCGATTCCGGGAAAGATTCATGCCACAGATTCTCTACAAACACATACGCCTGATCCGTCGTATGAAGGGAAATAAATTGAAGCATACCTATAAATTTAAAGATGACTATTCCGTGTAAAAACGAATGGTACGTTCCAAAGAACGCTGACATACCGGACAGAACACCGGAGCTTCATTGATTTTCATCCGACATTCCGTAGTGGGACGATAAATTCCTTTTTTCGTATAACCGCCTCCTTCATACACACCGACTTTGGTATAAATCAGCTTCTCGTCCGTCTGTGGTTTCGTCGGAATGGGAGTTCCCGGTTCTACCATGTCTTTCCACTTGTCCTCAAAGTGTACCAGTGTAGTGATATTCGGTTCCCACGGCTCCACACTGTAAGGATACAACGGACTCGGTGCCTCATCGTATGCATATTCGTCGGCCAAGCCTCCGAAGCTGTGTCCAAACTCATGCACGACTACCGGGCGGAACATGGAATGATGCGCCGTAGTCAATGTATAGGAATTATAGATTCCTCCTCCCCCATACGTATCTGTATTGGCCAGGATGATGATATGCTCATAAGGAATACCCGCCAGCCAGTTGTGAATGGCTTTCACACTCCGTGTAGTCAGGTAACGGTCGGAATAGAAGGTATCAAAATGCGAGCTGACTGCCGTGGTCTTCCACTCATTGTTTCGCGGAATGCTGACCCCGCTGTCTTTCGACTCACTGAAAACAGCCACAATATTAAACCGGTCTTTCAGTTTCTTGAACGGTTCATGATCGAACAAAGACTCGCAGGCTATCTCGGCATCCTTGTAGAACAATTCTTCATCCTTTGCCGAATAACCCTCCGCCATAATGGCCACATCGATACATTTCTCTGAAGAACCACCTTTCCATAAATAACGGTGAGGCGTCAAATTACCTGTGCCCCGCTGGTGAATCAGAATATCCTTTGGATTGACCTCGTGTGTCAAGGTCGCACTGGGCTTTTGGTACACATCTTTCAAAGTCACGGTAATCTCGGCCGGCTGTTTGGGATAAGGCACCAAGAACGTATTCTCAAATCCGCGAGTCACGACCTTGGCTTCCTGCTCTCCAAGCCATTCCTGAAACAGACTGGAAAAAGAAGTCCGGTAAATAACCTTTCCCGTGGCCTTGTCTTTCATGGTGATTTCGCCATTTCCCGCCAACGGAAGTTCTGACAAATGTGTATGTCGGCCCGCCCACTGAGGAAGCGAAGACAACTCATCCAAGCAGATATCCTGCTTGTCGGCATTCCCCATAAATATATAATCCAACCGAAGGGTTTTATCAATAAAATAATCATCGAAATTCTGTGCGAAAGCATTTCCGCAAAGTGACAATCCAAGTGTGAGAATCCATAGTGTCTTTTTCATATATCTTCAATTTTTCCCACAAAAATAGCGATTTGTCTTATTTCACACAATTCTTGTAACAAGAAAGCGAGCTTTCATACAAAAAAAGCGGTGCCTTGACAAAAGACACCGCTGAAAAGACTATTTTATCCGTTCATCAATTGAAGAACTTGATGCCAATAAAGTAGGTACGAGGCTGAGTAGGACCATAGAAATACTTCGAATCACGCTTTCCTCCCTTGTCCAAATCTTTCTGGAACGCATTGAAGATGTTCTGTACCCCTCCGTTCAACTGCAACTTCAGATGATCGTTCAATACAAACGTATAGTTCAACTTCAGATTGAAGTCCATGAAATCGGGCGTGCGCTCCAAGCGGTCCTTTTCAATATACCCTGCAAAGTGAGGCACAATCATCCGGCCTGTATAGACGCCCGAAAGAGAGAAATCAAAATTCTTACAGGGTGCAGAACTGAAGGTGAAATATCCGTAATAGTCCGGTGTACGCGGCATACGCTTGATGGCTGCCACATCTTCATCCTCACTCCATCTCACAGCCTCCGTATAACGGCTGCGCTGTACAGTAAAGCCTAACTGCAACTGGGCTTCCTTACCATGTGCAATCTTATAGTCAATATTGGCTCCATACACCCGGGCACCGTTTCCATTCCGGCGTTCCTGCACGGAAGTACCTGAAACAGGATCTGTCCCTATACTTTCCAAATAGAACACATCATTCAAAGCCGTGTAAAACCCTTCTATAAGCAGGTTCGACTGGAAATGTCCAAAATTGGCTGTCCAGTCAATCGATCCGCTGAAGCTGTTGGAATGTTCAGGCTTCAGGCCTTTGGCCAACCGGACTTCCATCGCTTCACCTCCCACGGCTGCCACGTGCAAATCTTCATCGTAAGCCTGAGGGGCACGGAAACCTGTCGACCAAGTCAAACGTCCCTGAAGCTTGTCGGAAGGTTTCCAAAGCGCATTGACGCGCGGACTGAAAATCACCTTGTCTACCAAATTATGCTTGTCCAACCGGAATCCGGCCAGAATCGTGAAATAGTCCAGTTTCCATTCATTCTGCACAAATCCACTGGCAATCTTGACATCCTGCCGCAAGTCACGCTGGTAACCCGTCATCACATCGTGCAAGGAATTATACTGATATTCCACTCCTCCCGTAAAAGTAGCCGGAGAAAACAGACAGTTATCCATATTGCCCACATACATGGCTCCTCCCACGGCTGTCAAGTCCTTAGTTTTTCCGTATGCATTCAAAGCCTCCTCTGCCCCATAATAACTGTTGCGGTCGATATGCTGAGCCGAAGCATAGATAGAAAGTTTATGCTTGTATTCGTTGAAAAACACATCGTACGTCAAACCTCCACTGTTGATGATGTGCTTGGTCTGCTCCGTGATGTCCGTTTCGTGCGGCTGCAAATCGAACTTATTACCGCCACGACGGAACTCGTTCGTCGTGTGATATTCCAGACTGATGCGGCTGAACTGAGTGGGACGATAATAAGCCCGCAACCCGAAAGTATTCATATTAAGTTTTCCCAATTCAGAGAACCCGTCTCCATCCGCATCATACGGATTACGGTTACGGTACGACTGATACAGCGCAATACCGTACGAGTTATCGGACGAAACGAGTGAGGCATTGGCTCCCATGTATTGCTCCCATACCTTTCCGTTCAGGTTCGACATCGTAGAAGCCACCTGAAACGAATTGCGTACCGGATCTTTGGTAATGATGTTGATGGTACCTCCCACGGCATTGGCCCCGAACAAGGCAGAACCTCCGCCACGTACCACTTCCACCCGCTCAATCATGTTGGTCGGTATCTGTTCCAGTCCATACACCCCCGACAACGCACTCATCACCGGACGACTGTTAATCAGAATCTGTGAATAAGGTCCCTCCAGCCCATTGATACGCACCTGAGGGAAACCGCAATTCTGACAATTGTTTTCTACCCGCAATCCCGACTGATAACTCAATGATTTAGCCAGGTTGGTCGAGTTGACAATCTCAAACAGTTTGTTGTTCATCACATTGACCACCACCGGAGCCACTTTCCGGCTGGTTTCATTCCGGTTGGCCGAAACCACCACCTCATCCGTCATAATGGATTCTTCTTCCATGACAAAATGCATGTCGACCACGAAATCCTTGCTGACCGTCACCTTCTTTATCTGCGTGGCATAACCCATTATCTGCACCTTCACGGAATATTCTCCTTCCGGAACTTTCTTGAAACGGAAATAACCTTCTCCGTCTGTCACGGTACCTTCACCGGTTTCCACTACCAACACGGCCGCATAAGGCAAACCTGCCTCCGAACCCTTTTCAATCACATGCCCCACAATGGCATTTCCCTCTTTGACGGGACCTTCTGCGTAAGCATACGCATAGCTGACGAGAGTGCATACCACTCCCATCCACAAATTGATATATTTTTTCATTAATTGCTCCTAAAATATTCATACTAAGTTCTTCAAATCTCCAATAGAACTATCGTATGGGAGGAGCACGGAGATAAATTCCTGCCGCATAAGAAGACACGACAGGAGAGATTTCCAGTTTTTCCACCAATGAATAAAGCACATACAGATTCGGAAGTTCCAAGTCTGTCTGCCCTGCTTCCAGAGAGTGAAAACCGGAAAGAAAATGAAGGGCCAGCGCCTGGCCGGCATTATGAGAGTGGGATTTCGTAAAAGGATGCGAGTGCACAAGTATCACCCCGTTCACCACATGCACATGGGCAAACAGGGCCGTGGTGGCATAATAGGAGGCAAACAAGATTGCCAGTCCACATGCCACTGTCCGTAGATACCTGCGGAGACCTCTATACATTTCCCTATCGATTAATTATGAATATTAATTTTTATCAGTTCCAAACAAAAGCTTGTAATCGCGCCGTGCTGCCGGAACGGTCCATTCTTCCGGAATAAACTTCCACTGGTTCAGCGGCTTCGGATCCAGCACCTTAACTTCCTCAATCCGTTTCATCAAGTAATAACGCAAATCCTTATCGGTAGAGAAAATAATGCGCTTTGACAGTTCTGCTTTGGGAATACCCGCCCCTTTGGTCAGCAAATCACCTCCCCCGTTTCCACGGTAAGAATTGACTGCCACCTTGTATTGCTTATCCAAATCAAAAGGCTTTCCGTCGGCCATACGCTCGATGGTAATTCTTTCGCCACGCGGTTTAGTCACATCCACCGTATAAATAATGCCTGCCGCAGAATCAAAGTTGAAGCTGGGATTCCGGAAACGCCCGAATCCATTGTCCTTCTCGTTCAGCAGCAACAAATGGTCATCAGCCGATTTCATCTGGTTCACCCAGAGATCGTACGACATTTCCAGGAAGTTCTTCACCTCTTTTCCGGAAAGCAACATGGTATACAGCATGTTCTCAAACTTATACAAGTTGAACATGTCGCTCACACAGATATCTCCTTTCTGGATTTCCGCATAAGCCGACAGCGGGGCACAGAAAGAAATATCTGCCCCGGTAATATCCAGCTGCAACTGATGAATCAGGTCGATAAAGGCAGAAGGACCAAAGAAGGCATCCTTCGAAGAAATAGTATGTTCTATCCGTCCGATTTTCCGCGAAACAAAATTCAAGGTAGTCTCATACTGCTCCTGGAATGTATTCATGAAATCTGAATCCACTGCATACGCATTCATATTCACCAGCTTACCTTCCACTTGTTTGGAGACCACTTTTCCATCCTGCTTCTGCACCGTAAAGGTTACCTCTGAAAGCACTTTTGCCGTATTGGCCGGGTCTATCAACAGCACAGAATCGCCTTTCACATTGGCCACCCTTTCATTCCAGCGGGTATGGTCATGTCCCATGAAAATCACGTCAAACCCTGGTACGTTTTTAGCCACTTCGGCCGATTCATTTTCAATGGCATTGTCCAAACGGTTTCCTTCCGGTCCCGCATGGAACAAACCAATCAGGATGTCCGGATGTTCCTTTTCCTGGATTTCCTTTACCCATTTTTCCGCACAAGCCCTCATGCTTTCAAAACGCAACCCGCTCCACAGCTGTTCGGGCAGCCAGGAAGGTATGGCCGGAGTAATCATGCCGAGGATGGCAATCTTCACCCCGTCCCGTTCCATCACCTGATAAGGCTTCAGATACGGACGACCTGTCTTAACATCGATAATGTTGGCACCCAACACCGGAAACTCACACTGTTTCACCCAACGGTCGTACACGGCGTGCCCAGTTTCCACATCATGGTTACCCATGTTGCCCACATCGTAACGCATATAGTTCAACATGGCGGCGCATACATGCACCGAGGTAGTATCCATATAATTATAGTAATAGGCCACCGGCTGTCCCTGAAGAATATCACCGTTATCCATCAGGATGACATTCTGCCCGTATTGTTCCCGCTGCTCCTTCACGTAGGAAAACACACGAGCCAGGCTGCCCTTCATCTGTTTATTCTGAATAAAATCATAAGGAAAATAACAACCATGCACATCACTGGTTTCCAAAAATTTCAGTGTCACGGTCTGACTGTCGGCTGCACACAACTGCAAGTGACTCATGCCCCACAAAGTGATCAGGCTAATAATAAAATAGATTGGTCTAGTCTTCATTTTATCTGACATTGGTCATAACTGTTGCAAAGATACGAGAACTTCCCGATATTCCACCAGAATACTTCCTAAAATACTAAAAAACGAAAGGCCGTTCCACACTACGATTTTCCCATTTTTTCACTACTTTTGCAAACAATATAACTCAACCACATTTTACATGGAAGATTTCAGTCGGATGATTGCCGCCGAGCTTAAACTGCCGGAACATCGCATCGCCCACACACTCAAGCTGCTCCAGGGAGGAGCTACCATTCCATTTATCAGCCGCTACCGGAAAGAAGCTACCGGAGGGTTGGATGAAGTACAGATAGGAGACATTCAAACAAGATATGAAAAACTGTGTGACCTGTCCAAGCGGAAAGAGACCGTACTTTCCACCATTGAGGAACAAGGGAAACTGACACCGGAACTGAAAGCGCGCATCACCGCCTGCTGGAACGCGACTGAACTGGAAGACATTTACCTTCCTTTCAAGCCCAAACGGAAAACCAGGGCAGAGGCCGCACGGGCCAAAGGACTGGAACCGCTGGCCCTGCTGCTGATGATGCAGAAAGAAAACAACCTCAGCACCAAAGTGCGTACTTTTGTGAAAGGCGACGTGAGAGACGAGGAAGATGCCCTGAAAGGGGCCCGCGACATCCTGGCCGAACAAGTCAGTGAAGACGAACGTTCGCGCCACCTGATGCGCAACCAGTTCCAGCGACAGGCGATTATCCAAGCCAAAGTGGTGAAAGGAAAAGAATCGGAAGAAGCCTCCGCCAAGTACCGTGACTATTTTGATTTCAGTGAACCGCTCAAAAAATGCTCTTCCCATCGCCTGCTGGCGCTCCGCCGCGGAGAAGCAGAAGGCGTGTTGAAGGTGTCCATCTTCCCGGAAGACGAAGAAAGCTGCCACGACCGACTGCAAAGGCTATTCGTACGGACGAACAATGAATGTGGCCGTCAAGTGGAGGAAGCGGTATCCGATGCCTATAAACGGCTGCTGAAACCTGCCATCGAGACTGAATTTGCAGCCCTCAGCAAGGAAAAAGCCGACGAAGAGGCCATTCGTGTATTTGCAGAGAATCTCCGTCAGTTGCTGCTGGCCCCTCCGTTGGGACAAAAACGGGTCATGGGTATCGACCCCGGATTCCGTACCGGCTGCAAAGTGGTCTGTCTGGATGCCCAAGGTACACTTCTGCACAACGAAGCCATTTATCCCCACCCTCCCAAATCGGAATATGCACAGGCTGCACGCAAGCTCGTGAAACTGGTGGAACAATATAAAATTGAAGCCATCGCCATTGGAAACGGTACGGCCAGCCGCGAAACGGAACAGTTTGTCACCAGTCAGCGCTACGACCGGGAAGCACAGGTATTCGTGGTCAGTGAAGACGGAGCTTCCATTTATTCGGCGTCGAAAACAGCCCGCGAAGAATTTCCGAACTACGATGTCACAGTCCGTGGTGCCGTCTCCATCGGCCGCCGCCTGATGGACCCGCTGGCCGAACTGGTCAAGATTGATGCCAAATCCATCGGAGTGGGACAGTACCAGCACGACGTAGACCAGACCAAACTGAAGGCGGCCCTCGACCATACAGTGGAAAGCTGTGTCAATCTGGTAGGTGTGAATGTCAATACGGCCAGCAAGCACTTGCTGACGTATGTGTCCGGTTTAGGCCCCACACTGGCACAGAACATCGTAGACTACCGCACGGCAAACGGCCCGTTCGAATCCCGCAAGCAACTGCTCAAGGTTCCGAGAATGGGAGCAAAGGCCTACGAACAGTGCGCCGGATTCCTCCGCATTCCACAGGCCCCCAACCCACTGGACAATTCGGCGGTACATCCGGAAAGCTACCCCATCGTGGAACAGATGGCAAAGGATTTGCATTGCAGTGTGAACGACCTGATGAAGGACAAGGAGCTGCACAGCAAAATTGACTTGAAGAAATACATCACCGATACCGTGGGCCTCCCTACCCTGACAGATATTCTTCAGGAACTGGACAAGCCCGGCCGAGACCCACGCCAGAAAATCCAGGTATTTGAATTCGACAAAAATGTACGCACGCTGGACGACTTACAGGAAGGCATGGAACTGCCCGGCATCGTGACCAACATCACCAACTTCGGCTGTTTCGTCGATATCGGTATCAAGGAAAACGGGTTGGTGCATGTTTCTCAACTGGCCGACCGTTTTGTCAGCGACCCGACCGAAGTGGTTCGCATCCACCAGCATGTACGGGTAAAAGTGCTGAGCATCGACCGTGAACGAAAACGCATCCAGCTCACCATGAAAGGATTAAACAAATAAGTACACAACAACATGAAACAAGATAATAAAGAACTGTGCGGCTGGTTTATTTTCTGTCAAGGCCAGCAGCTTTTGGTCGTAAAGGAAGGTGACAGGTTTCACATTCCTTATGCCACCGAACCTCCGGTAAGAGTCACTGCCGATACGACGATACATGCCATCGGAGAAATCCAGGGACACCCGGCCAAGGCGTACGCCCTCCCCCTTGAGGAGCTGAACGGAAAGGAGGATTCCTTTATTCCGACCGACTTACGGGCGTCTTATGACATCCTCCCGCTGGAAGAATACCAGTGTGCCGGAAAGGCTTCCCAAATATTGACCTGGGACAAACAAAGCCGTTTCTGTCCGGCCTGCGGTACGCCCACGGAACAGACAGGGCCCATCACCAAACGCTGTCCTCACTGCGGACTGGAAATCTATCCGCGCATCTCTCCGGCTGTCATCGTACTGATTAAGAAAGGAGACAGCATATTGTTGGTTCACGCCCGTAATTTCCGGGGTACATTCAAAGGCCTGGTGGCCGGTTTTCTGGAACCGGGAGAAACCCTGGAAGAATGCGTTCTCCGCGAAGTGAGGGAAGAAACAGGCATCCGCATCAAGAACCTGACCTATTTCGGCAGTCAGCCCTGGCCTTACCCCAGCGGCATCATGGTAGGCTATTATGCGGAATATGAGAGCGGCACCATCAAACTGCAAGACGAAGAGTTAAGTGCAGGCGACTTCTACAGCCGCGACCACCTGCCCGAAATACCCAAGAAACTGAGCATTGCCCGAAAACTGATTGATGCATGGTTAAACAACGAAATATGAAAAAATACATCCTTTACCTTACTCAATTCTTAGGAAAAACAGTCCACCGCATTCTCAAGGCGGGAAAACAAGCCATCCAATGGTATACACGTACTTTCCGTAAATTGCCGTGGTATGGACGTACCGGCATGGCCATCCTGACAGGTATCTGTTCGCTGATTATGCTGCTGATTATGATTGACCTCAATTTCCTGTGGCTGTTCGGCAAATCACCCAGCATGTTCAACATCAAGGAACCGATACAGCACATTGCGTCGGAAATCTACAGTGCCGACGGGAAGCTGATTGGAAAATTCTATTCAGAGAACCGTACACCGGTGGAATACAAAGATATCTCTTCCATTCTGGTCAAGACACTGGTCTATACGGAAGACGAACGTTTCTACAAGCATTTCGGTATCGACTTCGAAGGAGTCTTCGCAGCCGCAAAAGACTATATTGCCCACGGGGAAGCGCGAGGTGCCAGCACCATCACCCAGCAGCTGGTGAAAAACCTGTTCAAAGTCCGCTCACAGTATTCTACAGGACTTTTGGGCTATATCCCCGGCGTAAAACTGCTCATCATGAAAGCCAAGGAATGGGTCACTGCCGTCAAGATTGAGATGCTGTACAGCAAGGAAGACATCCTGACCATGTATTTCAATACCGTGGACTTCGGCAGCAACGCTTTCGGTATCAAAACGGCCTGCCATACCTATTTTAATACCACACCCGACAAAATCACCGTGGAACAAGCGGCGACCCTAATTGGATTGCTGAAAGCCACCACTTATTACAACCCCCGTATCAATCCGAAAAACAGTCTTTCGCGACGGAATGTGGTGTTGGGCAAACTGTACGAACACCATTTTCTGAACAAACACCAGCTTGACTCTATCCGGCAGTTGCCCACAATCTTGAAATTCCGGCAGGAAAGCTACAACACCGGACTGGCTCTCTACTTCCGCGAAGCTGTGGCCAACGAACTGAAAAGCTGGTGCAAGGAGAATGACATCGACCTATATGGAGACGGACTGAAAATCTATACCACCATCGACAGCCGGATGCAGCGTTATGCGGAAGAGGCCGTCGACCGGCAGATGCAGGAAGTACAGAAAAAATTCGATGCGCACTGGGGCACACAAGCTCCATGGAGAGACCGAAGCGGGGAAGAAATTCCACACTTTATCGAGGATTTGGCCGAAAAGACACCGGCCTACCAATATCTGTCGCACAAATACGGCAGCCAGACCGACTCCATTTTCTATTACCTGAACCAGCCTCATCGTTGCAAGGTGTTCGACTACCAACTGGGACAAAAGGATACGACCTTTAGCACCATGGACTCCATCCGCTACATGGAACGCTTCATGCACTGCGGTTTCGTGGCCATCGCCCCGCATACCGGAGAAGTAAAAGCCTGGGTAGGCGACATCAATTTCCAATCATGGAAATACGACAAGGTGCTTTCCCGACGCCAACCGGGTTCCACCTTCAAATTGTTTGTCTATACAGAGGCTATGAACCAGGGACTTTCCCCCTGCGATTTACGCGTAGACGAAAACATACCGTGGGAAGTGGAAGAAAACGGAGAGAAGAAACTCTGGATGCCGCACAATGCCAACGGAGGTGCCACACTCGATACCATGTCGCTGAAAATGGCGTTTGCCCAGTCGGTTAATACCATCGCGGCCAATGTGGCTCACGAAGTGGGTATTCATCAAATAGCCACTACTGCCCGCAAAATGGGTATCCGCACCCAACTGGAAGAGACTCCAGCACTGAGTCTGGGCGCTTCCGATGTGTCGCTGCTGGAACTGGTTTCTGCTTATGGCACGGTAGTCAACGACGGAGAAGCCATCCGCCCGATACTCATCACCCGGGTGGAAGACAAAGACGGACACGTCATTTACGAAGAAGAACCGGAAAAAACGCAGGCTATCCCCTACGCCAGTGCTTACCTCATGCAACAGATGCTGAGAGGAGGACTGACTTGTCCGAGAGGTACTTCACAGGCTCTCTGGCGTTTCCGTATCTTTGACAAAGGGACGGAATTCGGCGGGAAGACCGGTACTTCGTCCAACCACTCCGATGCCTGGTTCGTGGGCGTCAGCCCCAACTTGGTGGGAGGTGCCTGGGTAGGCGGAGAATACCGCAGCATCCATTTCCGCACAGGAGAACTGGGACAAGGCAGCCGCACGGCACTTCCGGTGTTCGGCTACTTCATGGAAAAAGTGTTGGCCGACCCCAAGCTGGCCCCACTCTATGTAGCAAAGTTCCCGCAACCGAAAGAAAAACTAGACCGCTCGTGGGACTGCAACGATTATTATCCACATTATAGCGACAGTGATTCCATCTACATAGCCTTGAGAGATTCCCTGCGGTTTGAAACGGAAGAGGATTTGTCAACAAGCGAATAGCACACTAATAATCAACGAATTACAACTTACCCAAAAACATAAGTGCGTTTAATCGAAAACACTTCGATATCTTACCTGAAACGCACTTACGCTTGACTTGAAACGCAAGTACATTTTTCACAAGACGTACTTGCGTTTTTTAACGACCTACAAAACAGCCTTTAAGTATGCAAAAATCCACCCCTTATTCTTTCTTTTTTATTTTTTTTCTTACCTTTGCGGTGCATCCTTTCAAGAGGATGTCTGTAACAACAGAAACACTTTAAACAAAAAATATTAGAGATTATGATGACTATTGACAAATTCAACTTTGCCGGAAAAAAGGCAATCGTTCGTGTGGACTTCAATGTACCTTTGAACGAAGAAGGTAAAATTACTGACGATACTCGTATCCGTGGTGCACTGCCTACTTTGAAGAAAATCTTGGCAGACGGTGGCGCTTTGATTATCATGTCACACATGGGTAAGCCCAAAGGCAAAGTAAACGCTAAATATTCTTTGAGCCAGATTGTAGACGCTGTAGCTGCTGCACTGGGTACTCCGGTGAAATTTGCTCCGGACTGCGCAAAAGCTCAGGACGCTGCTGCTGCACTGAAACCGGGTGAAGTGCTGTTGCTGGAAAACCTGCGTTTCTATCCTGAAGAAGAAGGTAAACCTGTAGGCATCGAAAAAGAAGATCCTGCATACGAAGATGCAAAGAAAGAAATGAAAGCTCGTCAGAAAGAATTCGCCAAGACTCTGGCTTCTTACGCTGACTGCTATGTAATGGATGCATTCGGTACTGCTCACCGTAAACATGCTTCTACAGCTGTTATCGCTGACTACTTCGATGCAGACCACAAGATGCTGGGTTACCTGATGGAAAAAGAAGTAAAAGCTGTTGACAACGTATTGAAAGACATCAAACGTCCGTTCACTGCCATCATGGGTGGTTCTAAGGTATCTACTAAAATCGGTATCATCGAAAACTTGATGGACAAGGTAGACAACCTGATTCTCTGCGGTGGTATGGCATTTACTTTTGCTAAAGCTCAGGGCGGTAAAATCGGTAACTCATTAGTAGAAGATGACAAGCTGGATCTGGCTTTGGACATCATCGCAAAAGCAAAAGCAAAAGGTGTAAACTTGGTTCTGGGTTGCGACTGTATCGCTGCCGACAAGTTTGCTAACGACGCCAACACTCAGGTTTGTGACGACAAGAACATTCCTGACGGATGGATGGGTTTGGATGCAGGTCCTAAAACTCGCGAAGAATTCAAACAGGCAATCAAAGGCGCTAAGACTATCCTGTGGAACGGTCCTGCCGGTGTATTCGAATTCGACAACTTCGCCGGTGGTTCTAAGGCAATCGCTGAAGCTATCGCTGAAGCAACTAAAGAAGGCGCCTTCTCACTGATTGGTGGTGGTGACTCTGTAGCTTGCATCAACAAATTCGGTATGGCCGATCAGGTTTCTTACATCTCTACAGGTGGTGGTGCTTTGCTGGAAGCTATCGAAGGTAAAGTTCTTCCGGGTATCGCTGCAATCCGCGGTGACAAATAAAGATTGTTCTTTATAACAAATACTCTCAAAAAGGCATGACTTGCAGAAGTCATGCCTTTTTATTTTCCCAATTAAAGCCTCCGTATTATTTTGATAAGAAATTGTTTTTTGCGACATTTGCAAACACTCAACAAAAGTATTATGCATAAATACCTTTATACCCTCTGTCTGATTTTAGCTGTCACTTTTACCCCACTGGAGGCACAAATATTTCAATACATAGGTATTGATGACGGACTTAGCAGTCGAAGAGTTCTTTCTCTTCAACAAAGCAATCATGATTATATTTGGATTCTTACGCATAAAGGAGTGGACCGTTACAACGGAAAGCAATTCACTCACTATCCTCTTATCAAAAATGGAACGGCTGTAAGCTGTTTCCCCAACCTGAACACACTGAAAACGGACAAAGAACAGAAATTATGGGAAATAGGAAAAGACGGACTGGTCTTTAACTTCAACGAAGCCAAAGATTCTTTCCAACTGATATTTGACTTGCATGCACATTTTTCCGACACGAAAGACAAACCAATCACTTGTATTTACCTGGACGAAGAAAAAAATATATGGTTCTGCATTGAAAACACCCAATATATATACAACGGAGAGACAAAAGAAACCTTCAAGATAAGCCAGAAGATTCCGGGGAAAGTGACCTGTATCACACAAGCACACGGAAACAAATACTATATCTCTACCGAACAAAATCTGTATACAGCCACTCTTCACCAAGGAAAACTGGAGAATGTGCAAAAAATACGTATCGCACCTATCCACATTATTGATTACATATACTACCATAAGCCAACTAACAAACTGATTGTAAATGCTTTGCTTGACAAGCTGTTTATTTACACTCCTACTACAGGCGAACTGACCGATCTGGGAAAACACCTGAAAGATATTGGAGTGAACACGATTATTCCTAACCGGAAAAATTGTGACGAAGTATTTATCGCAACCGATGGCGACGGAGTCTACAAATTGAATATCACCAAAAAAGAACTCTCCCACTTTCTGCAAGAAGACAATGAGAGCCTGAACAAAATGAATGGAAGTATCATCAAGGATATCTACATGGACCGTACCAACAGAATATGGAACGTGATTTATCCTATTGGAATTACTATCTACTCTGAAAGATATCCGCAATATGAATGGTTCAAGTATGCACCCAATAATCCCAACACATTGCCTAACGATTGTATCAATGGAATCATGGAAGATTCGGAAGGCGATATATGGTATGCCACCAGCAACGGAGTCAGCTGTTTTGACACAAGTGAAAAAAAATGGAGAAACTATTGTACCACAAAGGAACTTCCCCAATATGAAAATCATATATTCCTATCGCTCTGTGAAATAAAGCCTGGAGTTATCCTGGCGGGAGGTTACATGTCCGGAATCTTCCGAATAGAAAAGAAAACAGGAAGCGTCACCTTCCACCAGCAAGGGAAATCACAGGAAAGAGAAGCTCCTGATAAGTATATCCGTGGAATCATTAAAGACAGAAATGAAGTTATCTGGAGCGGTGGATTTTACAGCTTGAAAAGTTTTGATACCACCACATTCGAAAAAAAAGAATACAACATTGCCTACCCGATTACTTTCCTGCTGGAAAGAAACACACATTCATTATGGATAGGAACAATCCATGGATTGTATGTATTCGACAAAAAGAAAGAAAAACTTTATCCTTACAAGGAAAAAGAGGAAATTGGCTGTGTGAATGCTATTTACAACACTTCAGACGGCAAGAAGACGTATGTGGCAACCTATGGAAACGGTTTGTTCATCATAGACAACGAAACCAAAGAGATTACACACTGTGTAGCCAATAACAGCGGACTGCAGACCAACAATATTTACAGCATCGTACCAGATAAGAATGAGAACCTGTTTCTAGGTACTGAAAATGGGCTTTCACTTTATAACAGAAAAGAACACACGTTCACCAACTGGACCCGAGAACAAGGACTCCAGGCTGCCAATTTCAACTCTACAGCGGGAATTCACACACGTGACGGCCATCTTATTTTCGGTAGTAATGAAGGAATCATAATCTTGTCGGACAACCTGGAACTACCCTCCAGCTTCTCCAGCCACATGGTGTTCTCCAATCTGAACATCATGTATCACCCTGTACATCCAATGGAAAAGAACTCTCCTCTGACCAAAGTATTGGATGAGACCAACTTTATCCAGCTAAAATATGACCAAAATACTTTCTCCATGGAAGTATCCTCCATCAACTTCGATAATCCTTCGAGCATTCTTTACAGTTGGAAACTGGAAGGATTCTACGACCAGTGGACTCCTCCAACGGATAACGGAACCATACGTTACACCAATCTTTCGCCAGGAAACTACACCTTGAAAATACGCTCCATTTTGCTCGACAACCACCAAGTTCTCGAAGAAAGGGAGATACAGATCTTGGTTGAACGTCCCTTCTGGCTTACATTCTGGGCCTTCCTTATTTATGCCATGCTGATCATCGGAGCGGCCTACACATTCCTGCGATACCAAATTATCAAACGGGAACGAAAAACATCGGAAGAGAAAATCAATTTCTTCACGCATGCAGCACACGATATCCGTACGCCGCTTACCATGATAAAAGCTCCTCTTGGAGAGATTATGGAAAAAGAAAAACTAAGCGAAAACGGACAGAAAAATATCCGACTGGCCATGGAAAGTACAGAAAACCTGGCAGAACTGGCCAATAACCTGATAAACTTCCAAAAAGAAGAGTTGTATTCCTCACAAACGATTGTGACAGAACACGAACTGAACCATTATTTAAGCAGCTACCTGCATCAGTTTGAAAGCTTCGCCCAACAAAAAGGGGTCGAGCTTACCTACAAAAGTACATTCGAATCTCTTCCCGTCTGGATTGATGTGAGTAAAATGGACTCTATCCTGCGGAACCTGCTGTCCAATGCGCTAAAATACACCCCACAAGGAGGAAGTGTATCCCTGAAAGCAGACACCAACAAGAATACATGGATGCTTACCATTACTGATACAGGCATCGGAATGAGTAAAGAAGACCAGAAGAAACTGTTCAAATATTTATTCCGGGGCTACAATGCCGCCAATCAGACAAACACAGGATGCGGTATCGGAATGTTACTGACCTACCGTTTGATTGAAAACCACGAAGGAAAGATTTCTTTCAACAGCACCGAAAACGTAGGAACAAGTTTTCAACTGAGTTTCCCCATCCGCAGCAAGAACTATCAGTACAAGAAAGAAGACAAACAATCCACAAATACTCTCCATCCAACCATGGAGGGAAAAAAGGCAAGTAATACAATCCCCGGATTTGAAGTTACCGCTTCATCACAATCCGATGAACAGAGACCTTTGATTTTAGTAGTGGAAGACAATGTATCGCTACGCTCGTTTATCTTGCAAAGCCTGTCGGATATTTACCGCACAGAAGGGGTAGGCAATGGAAGAGAAGCACTTGATTTTGTCCAAGAGAAACAGCCCGATCTAATTCTTTCGGACATCATGATGCCAGTAATGGACGGAAGAGAAATGTGTCTGTACCTGAAAAGCCACATGGAAACCAGTCATATCCCCATCATCCTGCTTACAGCTTTGGGAGACAAGGAGCATATCTTGGAGGGACTGGAAATCAAAGCCGACCAATATCTGGTGAAACCTTTTGACATACATATCCTGAAGGCTACCATCCACACGTTAATCGAGAACCGCAAAATGCTGCGTAACCGATTTAAATCCGCAGTTACAGCCCTTCCGGAAGAAGCTGCTCCTATTGAACTACCTAGCAGTCTGGACGATGAATTTATCCAAAAGGTTACAGAACTGGTTAAAGAAGGATTGGGAAAAAATTTCAACGTAGATACCTTGTGCGCTTCTGTCAACATGAGCCGTACCAGTTTCTATAATAAAATCAAAGCCCTGACAGGTATTGCTCCTGCCGAATTTATCCGGAATATCCGCATGCAGGAAGCAGCATTGATGTTAAAAAGCCAACGTTATACAGTAGCTGAAGTATCAGACAAGATGGGATTTGCCGATCCTAAATATTTTACAGATACCTTCAAAAAATTTTATGGGGTCCCACCCAGTACATACATGAAGAAAAATTAAAAACGAACAATATGAATTTTTATTTAAAATCATTTCTCATCTTTTTCCGTATCGGGATTTTCACCATTGGAGGAGGATACGCCATGGTACCGCTGATTGAGGCCGACCTGGTAGACAAACGAAAATGGGTAAGCAAAGAAGACTTCCTGGACTTAATGGCCTTGGCACAAACTGTACCGGGAATTTTTGCGGTCAACATCGCTATCTTCATCGGGTATAAACTGAAAGGATTTTGGGGAGCCTTCTGGATGGCACTAGGTACCATTCTCCCGTCATTCTTCATCATCTTGGCCATTGCTCTCTTCTTCCGCCAATTCCAACATGTAGAAACCGTAGAACACATTTTTAAGGGAATTCGTCCAGCCGTAGTAGCCTTGATTGCCGCTCCCACTTTCAAGATGGCCAAATCAGCGCGCATTAACCGCTACAATGCCTGGATTCCAGTGGCCTCCGCATTGCTGATATGGCTCATCGGCTTTTCACCTATCTATGTCATTATCCTCAGCGGAGTAGGAGGATACCTTTACGGACGCTACCAAAAAAGATATAACTAATACATAAAATAAGATATATGGCTTTATTACTATTAAAACTATTCTATACGTTCTTTAAAATAGGCTTATTCGGATTTGGAGGAGGATATGCCATGATTTCCATGATACAAGGAGAAGTGGTAACTCGCTACGGGTGGCTCAGTTCTTCCGACTTTACCGACATCATCGCCATCAGCCAGATGACCCCTGGTCCTATCGGTATCAATTCGGCAACCTACGTGGGATATACCGCCATGGTCAACGCCGGCTACTCACATAGTATAGGTATTTTAGGATCTACGATAGCCACCATTTCCGTGGTGCTTCCCTCATTTATTCTGATGGTTTTCATCAGCCGTTTTTTTCTAAAATATCAACGCCACCCAGCAGTAGAAGCTGTATTTCAAGGACTCCGCCCAGGAGTAGTCGGTCTGCTGGCTGCCGCTGCATTGGTACTGATGAATGGAGAGAACTTCGGAACAGATACCTACCAGATTGTGATAAGTATTCTGCTCTTCCTTGCGGCATTTATCGCTTCTCACCGATATAAAGTCAATCCAATTCTACTGATTGTATGCAGCGGCATTGCAGGGTATTTTTTATACTAAACTTTATTCATCCTCATTCTCCGGCAAAATAGACTGGGGAGTGGGGATGGAAAAATCATGGTCGGCAAACAAAGAAGCCAAACCGGAAATCTGTTTCAGACGAAGCAGTTCATCCTTGTCCATACCAATGTTCTTCATTATCCATTTATCCGACATACCGGCACGAGTCAGTTCAGCCACAATATGTGTCATAAGCCCTATATCGTGTGAACCACGGGCACGATTATGGCGGATAGTAGATCCCATGCGATGAGACAAATCTTTGTTGATCACCACAATCGGCAGCATCCCTTTTTCTCGCTCATAAATACGCTTGGAAGTTTTCAATACCTGATAACGGTGAAAACCATCCACAATGATGTATTTGTCATTCTCCTTGTCATAATAGCATACACAAGGCATGGTAAACCCATCCTCCCAAATGGACAATTCCAACAATTTCATCTCGGGAGGTGCCACCACGTTCGGATTGTAATCATTGGCACACACCTTTTCAACCGGTACAGCTTTCACGTGGTATACCGGACTTTTCTCTTCTTTTACGTCCATATCTTTTTATATTGTTGTAAAATATAATCTTTCATTTTCTTTTCTTCCTTGCTTACAGCAAATCCCATGTATTTGCACGCATAATCATTTCGAAGAATGCAAAGGCACATTCGTTTGTAGGTTGGAATTTCCCGAAATTCTGCAATATCGATGTCATCCAGATATTCCATCATCACCGGACGCTTCGTTGTTTTATAATTACTTTTGCCACGAACCGTTATCGGAATTTTCATTTCTTCCAGTTTGGCAATGGTTTCATCGCTCAAGCATCCTCCCTTGGTTCTCCAAAACTTGATACTTGTATGCAACTTACTCAAATATCCTCTACGGGTTTCTTCCGGAAGCGTGGAAAGCAGAAACTCCATAAACGACTTCCACGTATGTCCTTCCGGTAATTTGATCCCTCCATGCCCCATGGCCCGCGTTCCACCATATAATGCAGAAAAATTCACTCCGTTTACACGCCCTATCATCTTACCCCAAGTGTCAGGCTCAATGACTTTATACAAGCGTAAACTTTCGATTGCTTCGCTAATAAACGGACTGGCCACACGTTGTCGTTCCAGACTGACTCCTGCATAATAATACAAATCATATAAGCGGTTATAATCCCATCCAAACTTTCCATTTGCCGTCCAGACGTCCGTGGTCTTCCAATCGTAAATGGGATAAAGATTATATACATCATTCGCAATCCTGGAACTCCATTGGTATTTATGATAAAGTTGCTGCTTCAACCCTCCATAAATTGTACGCCAACGATTGTAACTTTCCTGTGTGCGGATACCCACCAAACAAGCCGTACGCACTGCCTTTTTCTTTTCATGCAACCATGCGGCAAAGCGTAACTGGAATTCATAATCCCACATATTGTCATGAAAAAAAGGAAAATCATCGGCTTTCATCACTCCGTCGGGCATCTCGCGAACCCAAATATCCTGTAATTTCTCATCCCACGGACGCCAATAATGCTGATACATGGATGTACAAGTCCTCACCTTAAAAGGCACACAAATCCGATATACCTCAAGTATATCCTTATTCTGTTCCAACATCCGGTTAACAAACTCAATCGTATGGACATACTGCACCTCATAATCCATAAAGAATACACCAAGCTTGATGTTCAATTGGTGTCTACGAATATAGTCTATACACAGATTAAGCAACACCCCACTATCCTTTCCCCCAGAAAATGACACATAGACATTATCAAATTCCTTAAATAAAACTGATAAGCGCTCCTGAGCTAACTCATACACATTTTTCCCATTTTCAGTTTTTTTCATTCTTCATTCTCATTTTAAGATAGGTACTCCACATACGTTCTATTTCAAAATTCTGAACCGAGAAAAACGATTCATGAATTTTCTGCACCACGGCTTCCAATATCTTATTCGTATCTTGAAATTCGTCTATCACAGCTTCCAGCAAACCCGCAAACACCGACTCATCATCATTCTCCACATAATAATTGTTGATGACAATTGTTTTTTTTCGCACTTCTACAGGAAAAAAGCCCAACACTTTTTTTTCGTAAAAAGCCACAAACCAAATAAATGACTCACTGGTCTTAAACGGATAGTTATGATTGTATTTGAGGATGTCTGGATTCATCACCAAAGGAGCTACACATTTATACAGTTCTTGAGATGTACCTGCCATTTTTATTACCTTCAACATAAATGCCTAGTTTAAAAATAAGTCCTAGCAAAAATAGAAAATTCTTTCAGAAATTCTCTCCCGAACAATTATATATTTTCCAACAAGTCTTTAAAGGAAGTATAACAAACTGTTTGTCCACAGACTTCTGTATAGGAAAGGCTATCGGGAGAAATGATTTCCAACAATGGAAGTTTTTGCCCTGCAGGTGATGTATCCAAACAGAAATAATGATGCCGGTTCAGTGCATTCTGTGCCCAATGCCGCAGTATCTCATCGGCGGCCCTCAATACGATAAATTTCTCCCCCGACACTTCGGGAGAAAAACCTCCATGCATCAAATCAAACTTGATGTGCGGACGCTCACAGAACAAAGTATCCATCCGGTTGCCCAATATCAGATCTTCCGTCACGCCACACTCCAATCCACCCGACGAGGAAAGAAGCCACAGGCGGTCGGCCAGCACAAGCGCCTGCTCAATGTCGTGCGTGGATAAAAGAATGGCTCTGTTTTCTTCCACAGCCAGCCGATGCAAAAGATTCATGATTTCAATCCGACTCACCACATCCAGGAAAGCCGTCGGCTCATCCAACAGAATCAACGGACATTCCTGTACCAGCGCTTTGGCTATCATCACTTTCTGCCGCTCTCCATCCGAAAGTTCCGCCATGTAACACCGGGCCTTATGCGCAATCTCCACTGCCTGAAGCGCGTGCTCCACCAGCTGTTTGTCCTTTCTATCCAACCGCCCGAAAAATCCCGTATAAGGCTGACGCCCCAAGGCCACAAGTTCATAAACTGTAAGTCCTCCGGCCTGTGTGCGGTCGGTCAATACCACTCCGATGGTTCTCGACAGTTCCCGTTCGGAATAGTCCGACAAATCACGCCCTAACAACCTCAACCCACCCGACAAGGAAGGCTGGGCAGCAGCCAATGTGCGGAGCAGAGTTGATTTTCCAGCCCCGTTGGCCCCTAACAGACAGGTCAATTCTCCACGGAAAAGCTGAAAGTTCAACCCGGCATGCACTTCTGTCCGCTTCTTTCCCACCTGATACCCAATGGTCAGGTTTTCTCCCTCTACTACAATTTCCGATTGCCTCATCAGTTAAAATATTGGATTCGACGTTGGTTTATAATGACATAAATAATAACCGGAGCCCCCAGAATAGGTGTGACCGCATTCAAAGGAATGACTCCCGATTCGCCCGGAAGCACACAAAGCAAATTGCACAACAAAGCCAAAGCCCCACCGGAAAGCAAGGTGACCGGCATCAAGGAGTTATGATTGGAGGTGCCCAGCATCAGACGTGCCAAATGAGGAACGGCCAGCCCGATAAAAGCCACAGGGCCACAAAAAGACGTGGTTACGGCGGTCAACAATCCTGTGGCGAGTAACAGCCAATTACGTACCCGACGGATATTTATGCCCAGATTCTCGGCATAACGCGGCCCCAAAAGCAAGGCATTCAACGGTTTGATTAACAAAACCGCCGCCACCAGTCCGACCAAAGTCAGCAGCGAAAAAGCAGGGAGCTGCTCCAAGGAAACACCTCCGAAATTTCCCATTCCCCACACCATATACGATTGCACCCCTTCTGCCGTAGCAAAGAAATTCAACAGTGAAATCAGGGACGAGGCAATATAACCAATCATGATGCCGGCAATAAGCAACATGATGTTACTTTTAATCAAAGAAGACAAAAACAGAATCAGGAACAACACCGCCACAGCCCCCAGAAAGGCTCCCAGGATGACTGAAAAGAAACCGGAAAGCGTAAACACGCCCGTCGCAACAGTACCTCCTCCGGCCAGCATCACCAACGCCACTCCCAGACTGGCTCCTGAACTGATTCCCAGGATAGAGGAATCGGCCAACGGGTTGCTGAACACCGTCTGTAACATCAGTCCGGAGGCCGAGAGTGCCGCCCCACAGAGCAAGGCCGTCACACACTGTGGAAAACGTGACTCCCATACAATGTAAGTCCAACTGGCTTTCGCTGCCTCTTCTCCTCCCAAAATGCGCACCACTTCCCGTGCCGGTATATCCACCGAACCTAGAAACAAATTGGCCGCCACCAAAAGAACAATCAGGAAGGCCAGACTGATAAATACCACATAATTCTTTTTGTCCGAAACTATCATTCCGCTAATTTACTAAAATATTTCGGTTCATATCCCTCCAGCAATTCCGGATGGAAGATTTTTACCATATCTTTCAACAAGACCTCGGGATGAAAAGGCGATTCTTCGTAGAACGGAATCCGATGAGTGTTACATCCGTAAATCCGACGTTCCCGAAATGCCTTGAAGCGGGCATACAACGAATAGTCTTTCTGCAATTCCCGATAAGTTTTGTCGTGCGACTGGTTGTACTTTATCAGCCAGAAATCTGCATTTTCTCCTTTGTCGAACACTGTTTCAAAAGCCATGGGCACCGAACCACTGTTCGGCAATGCAGCAAAGACATAGGCTGCCCCGGCATCCGCATACAAACATCCCGTCGTGCTCTGCCCACCGGCGATATACCAGGCAGAACCGTATTTCAAGTCACTCAATACCGTAGGATGAAAGGTTGCTTTGGCAGCCAAAGCCTTCACCGCCAAGTATTCCTTTTCTATCTGTGCAAAAAGGGAATCACCTTTCTGCGCCTGCCCCACCAGCAAGCCATAAAAGCGCAGCCATTCGGCACGGCCCAACGGAGAAGTCTCCATATAGTCCGCACATTCTATCACAGGCACGCCCAGCTTCCCTACCCGTCCGTAACCGCCACTGTTTTCAAACGGAGAAAGCAGGATGGCATCCGGATGCAGGTCAATGATTTTTTCGATATCCGGATTCATACTGTTTCCACAGTCTACCACTGTACCCTTCCGGCATCCGTCCTGTATTTCCGGCATCTTGAAATATTCCAGGTTGCAGACGCCCTTGATACTCTTTTCGCAACCCAGCTCCTTCAGCACACTTCCATGTACCACCGAATAAACTACTGCCTGTCCCAAAGGCACACGCACCACGGTACCTTCCGGCAGATTTTCCGGCACCGGCCGTGTCTTGTCCGTCAGCAGGTAGGTATGCAGCGTTTTCAGCGTATCCCATGGATTACGGATAGAAACCATCGTATAATCCGGAAACTTCACCACCGACAAGTTGGTGGCATACTTCATTTTCAGGGTATCTCCTCCCTCCTGAACAGAAGAAGTCTTGCTTCCTCCGCCACAGGCAAAGAGAAGCAAGACTAAAGTTACTATATGGGCAGATAGTAAGATTTGTTTCATAAAACTCAATCAATAAAAACGATGGTTTTCGGGTTCTGGCCGCCGCAATCAAACTTTTCGATAAAATTTCCGTTACGGTCAAAGCGGTACATCGTACCATCTGAATTTGAATAGAAAGTCACGCCAATGTAAATGTCTCCATTCTCGTCGTCCACACTCATCATATACACACTTGAAGTGGCTAGTTCAGCGGGTGCATTTTTCAAAAAAGAAGACGAATTGACAGTAGCCGTCTTCACATCATAAGAGAAGAAAGTATTGGTCGTGCTCGTATGGGGCCAATTCGAATAATCCGTTTCCGAATTTACGAAATAGACCATATCATCGCCTACGGTCATATTGGTAGCCACTCCCAATGAAGTGGATTTATAATTGTCTTTCGGATCAATCATCTGAGCAGAATATCCCTTGTCAGCATAATTTCCCCAAGAAATCAGAAAAATCTTTCCATCCTCTTCCAACACCTGATTCGGATTGATATCTACTGTCAACGTAGTTTCCAATTGCATGGTAGCCTCATTGATGACAAACAAATCTGTATGATACTGATATCCTGCATCATTCTTAGTATAGGAATTAGCTACATACAGCTTGCCGTCACATTCTGCAATACCTTCCAGATTAGCTCCTCCCTTGAATGTAGCCACAACTTGTAAAGTATTTGCATCCAGTTTCGTAACCTGTCCACCATATTGTGTCATATAAATGTAGCCATTTTCAGCTGCCAGGTAACGAGGATCACCTTCCGAGGCAGGAATCTCATAACGCTGCTTTTCCACTCCAGCCGTATTCATTCGAATCAGGTACCTGGAACCGGAAATGATAGCATAAAGGTCATTGTTATATTCAATCATGGTCTGACCGGTATCCCCTAACTTAGCCTGATTCTGCGTATAAAAAATATCCTTGATAAAATCGGCATCCTTATCCGGTGCATAAAAAGACAAGGTCGCGTTATTCGCCCCCTGCGTTCCTTCGTTCAAAATAAATGCCCGGTGTGCAGGAAGGGTTACTTGTGAGCCACTGTCATCAAATAACTCCTCATCTTCACTACAAGCTGCCAATGAAGCCCCCAATGCCACCGTGCAGCACAAACTGAAAAATAACTTTCTAAATTGCATAATTATTTAAAATTAAAAATGAATAGCAGCTGTCAGTTTCCATGAACGTCCCGGCATCGGATAATACTTTATCACCTCGTATTGCTCATTCATGAAATTAATCAAATCGGCCTGCAATCTCAGCCTACATGTAGAGAATGAAAACTGCCGGGAAAGCGTCAACGTCTGCTCCACATAGCCTTCAATTTCATTTTCCGGAATATTCTGTGAGAAATAATATCTTTTTCCAACTCCAATCACACTATACCCCAGTTTCACCCAAGGAGTCTCCAAAATCACGGAACCATTGCCATTGTGTTCCGGCGTGTAAGGCAACTGGTCTTTGTAGCTCTTGGAAGTCGGGTCTGTCAAATCAATCGCTTTCTGCCAGGTATAACTGCCCGACACATCGGCTCTGAATCCACTTCCCAACGGAATTCCCATGGAAAGCGTGACATCCGCTCCCCATACATGCGCTTTTCCATAATTGGCCATCTTCCATACATAAGTGGAAGGAAAAGCCACAATCTTGTCTGTCACCTGATTGAAATAGACATCTCCCGTAAATGTCAGATAATCCCAAATTGCATTCTTTTTCGCTCCCCATGTCACGCCCACATTATATTCCTTGGCTTTTTCCGGACGAAGGGAACGGTTTCCCAGCCGATAATAATACAAGTCATTGAAGGTCGGCGTACGGAATGTACTTTTATACATCGCACGCAGAAAAAAATCCTGCTCGCTGAAAGGCTTCCAATTCACCGAAAAAGAAGGAGACAGTTTCTTCAGATCCGCGGGTTTTTCTCCACTCTCTACATGCTCATTGAGGTAGGTGTTGACTAAGGAAGCATCCATCTGTACGCTCCCCCATTGATAACGGGCATGCAAGGCTGTCAGCGAAGTCAGACGGGTAGGAAACGGGCAATCCGGCAGATTACTATCGAGGGTATTCACCGCCAAATCCTGTGCCAATGACAAGGAAAAGCCTGCGAAGAGCTGATACAAAACCGCTCCCGATACATAATATTCATGCTGGGTATAATGGTCGGTAGACACCCCTCCCTCATACTGTACTCCCTTATCCTGGTATTTGTTCCACGCATAATTGTATTTTGCCTGCACCTGCAACGACCATTTCTCGGAAATCTTGTCCTGATACTTGGCCTGCACAAACGCATTCTTGTCCCACAAGCGTTCATTCGAAACCGGGTTATAGAAAATCACAGCCCCCGGAAGTCCTCGTTCCGATTGGTAATAATAAGCCTTGACACTCAGTTTCTGATTCTCCTGGAAGTCATGAAACAAGTTCCACTCCGTGTGCCAGGAATTTACCTCTGAATTGCTTCTTTTTTCAGTCTGCGTATATTTCCCGTTTTTCAACAGAAAAGGATACTGTCCGTCCGACCGTAAATAATCCCCGTCGACCGACAATACCGTCCGCTTACCCAACTGCTGTCCATAACGAAAATAAGGATTGACCAGCCCGAAAGAGCCTCCCTTTGCCTGAAACAGCAACTGCCATTTCCGGTCTCCCAGAAACTCCGGACGCGAAGTCTCTATGTTCAATACACCAGCCGACGCATACAACCGGGCCGATTGAAGCATATCTTCATTCTGCCCTACGCTCAACGACAAAGACTGTACATTATCCAACGAAAAACGTCCGATATCTATCTGTCCCGCCTGACAGTTACTGACAGCCACCCCATCATAGCTGATGGCCGTATGGGCCGCTCCCATGTTACGGACAGAAACCGTTTTCAGTCCTCCCGTACCCCCATAATCACGCACATCCGTTCCCGCAAAGCGACGGACCGCATCGGCCATGTTCTGGATTCCCAAATCGTCCATTATGTCTTTTCCCAAACGTTGTACCGGAACCACGGAGGAGATTTTATTCGTCGCCCTCCGTACACTCACCGTCACATCCGGAATCTGATGCACTTTTCCCGTAATGCTGTCCGAATCGGTCTGTTGCGCAAAAACACTGCCCTCTCCTGCAAGGACACACAGACACACGAGTATAAAAAAACGATAGCCGACTACAAAGGCCGGTTCATTCCATCTTTTCATCCAAAATTCTAATTGTAATTCTACATTACGCACGTTCTTGCCATCCTTTCCTCGAGAATGCAAGCATGACTTTGTTTTGCAGGTCTTCTGACTTACTCCCGTTTGTCTTGCCTTCCCATCTTTCATTGAAAGACAGTGGCCTGGTAGTCGGTAGACAAACGTCGAAACGCTGGAGTTCACAGCAGCGGGACTGTCCGGGATTTTCACCCGATTCCCTTTTCATCCGTGATTTCGCCAAACGGAAATCCAAACGGAACAAAACATTGCAAATATACGGTTTTCTTGAAAAACAAGAATAAATTTCTACAAAATTATAGGACAATCCTTTTCTTCCTTACACATTCTTTGAAACTCCCTCAGATATTCTTCAAAACACTTCCATAAATTCTCTGTTCCACTGTTTGGTTTTTGTATTTCACACTGTGAAATATATATCCCACACTGTGGTTTTTATATCCCACACTGTGGGACAGAGAAAATATCCAGTAATTTCCATTTTTACACAAGGATGTCTGAAAAAAATGATAAGGACGAACCAAAATAAAAAATCCACAAAAATTTTCATGAAAAGCCCTTATCTACAAAACATTTTCTTACCTTCGGACATTAATATTTACACAAACCTTTACTTTTATTAATCACTTAAGGCATTATGATTTTTACGGCAGAAAATATTTTGATGATTGGGTCAATCCTGATTTTTTCCAGTATTCTTATCAGCAAGACCGGATACCGGTTTGGAATCCCTACCCTCTTACTCTTTCTGGTGGTGGGAATGCTTTTCGGAAGCGACGGATTGGGATTGCAGTTCAACAGTGCTTCGGATGCACAGTTTATTGGTATGATGGCATTGAGCATCATCCTTTTTTCCGGAGGTATGGACACGAAATACGGCGACATCAAGCCGGTACTCACTCCGGGAATTGTTCTGTCGACTGCCGGCGTCCTGCTCACCACCTTGCTGACTGGTGTGTTCATCTTTTATATTTCCGACTGGAACCAGACCAACATCGAGCTGACCTTGCTCACATCCCTGCTGCTGGCCGCCACCATGTCGTCTACCGACTCGGCGTCTGTGTTCAACCTGCTCCGTTCGCAGCGGATGAACCTGAAGCAGCATCTCCGCCCGATGCTGGAATTGGAAAGTGGAAGTAACGACCCGATGGCCTACATGCTGACCATCGTACTGATACAAGTCATCTCCAGCGGAAGCCATCCCGACTTTCTGCTCATCACGAAAGATTTGCTGGTACAGTTCTTTTTCGGAGGGGTCATCGGTTATGCCATGGGACGCTTCAGCGTATGGCTCATCAACCGCATCAACCTGTCGAACAGTTCTCTCTACTCCATCCTTCTGCTCAGTCTGGTCTTCATCACCTTTACCATTACCGACCAGCTGAAGGGAAATGCCTACCTGGCTGTGTACATCATGGGCGTGATTCTGGGAAACACCAAACTGGCTTTCCGGAAAGAAATCAATACGTTCATGAGTGGACTGACCTGGCTCTTCCAGATTATCATGTTCCTCACGTTGGGATTGCTGGTCAACCCGCACGAAATGCTCGACCTGGCCGCAGTGGCCTTGCTGATTGGTGCCTTCATGATTATCGTGGCACGTCCGCTCAGCGTATTCCTCTGCCTGCTTCCATTCCGGAACATCACCGCCAAAGGCAAATTGTTTGTCTCATGGGTCGGGTTGAGAGGAGCTACCCCCATCATTTTCGCCACCTACCCCGTACTGGCCGAAATCGAGGGTTCCCAACAGCTGTTCAACATTGTCTTTTTCATCACCCTCGTGTCACTGGTCATTCAGGGAATGACCATCACGAAGGCCGCCAAACTGCTACACTTAGACTTGCCGGCTCCCAAGGAAGGCAATGAATTTGGAGTGGAACTGCCAGACGAAATCGACACCCGCCTGAACGACCTCACCCTGACACCGGAAATGCTGGCCACCCAGAACAAGCTGGCCGACATGCAGATTCCGAAAGGTACGCTGGTCATGCTGGTGAAACGCGGCAGTGAGTTTCTCATCCCCAACGGGCAAATGGAACTGAAGCCGGGAGACAAGCTGCTGCTCATTTCCGAAAACGAACACAAGCCGGCTGATTAATCCTCAGCCAGCTTGCGTTTCAAGTATTCATAAAAATCATATTGTGCCCGCACGTCGTCATTCCCCGGTTTCCGTTTAAAGACATTCTGCAAATGATTGTCCACCCAGCAAGCCTTCCGGTTGGCCGAAAGCTGCAGGTTCAGCATATCGGTCAGTTCCTGCCGGAGCTTCCCGTCCAAAATGGGAGTGACCGCCTCGATGCGGCGATACAAATTGCGACGCATCCAGTCGGGTGAACCGATAAACACCTTTGGGTCGCCCCCGTTACCGAAATACCACACACGGGCATGCTCCAGAAACGTATCCACGATGCGGGTGACCCGAATATTCCGACTGAACGACTCTCCGGGCACCAGACAACAAATTCCTCGAACAATCAAGTCAATCTGTACCCCCGCCTCACTGGCCCGATACAGTTCGTCAATCATGGCCGTATCCTGTAGGGCGTTCATCTTCAAGATGATTCGCCCAGGCTTTCCTTTATGCACTAAATTGATTTCTTTTTGAATCAACTGTTTAAGTTCCGGCAACAAGTTAAAGCGGGCAATCAGCAGACGTTTGAAATGAGGTTCCTTCAGCTCTTTTCTCAACACACGGAACAAGGTATACATGTCCTCCACAATCTGCTTGTTGCACGTGTACAAGGCAATATCCGCATAAATTTTCGCGGTTTTCTCGTTGAAGTTCCCCGTACTGACATACGCATAGCTTCGCAAACGTTCTCCCTTGTCGTTCTCCCGAAGCACCAACGCCACCTTCGCGTGTACCTTCAACCCCGGGATGCTGAAAATGATGTCAATCCCCGCCTTCCGCATCAGCTCTGCGGTTGCCAGATTATTCTCTTCATCAAAACGGGCCTTCAATTCCACGAACACCGTGACATGCTTTCCGTTCCGGGCGGCTGCAATCAAGGCATTGATTACCTCCGAATGTTCTGCCACCCGATACTGCGTAATCATGATTTCCCGGCAGAACGGGTCACGTACGGCCTCATACAGGAAACGAATAAAATGTTCAAAACCATGATAAGGATAATAAAGCAGCATGTCGCGTTTAGCTATCCGTCGGTACATGAAATGCTTTTCGTTCATCCCTGGCAAACACATCGGCTGCGGCTTGACCATCTGTGGGATAGCCGGATTCGGGTTCGGCAGGAAGGACAGGTTTTCCAGATTCAAATGCTTGTCGCCCGGCACGAGTTCCTCCCGGTTGATGCCCAACGCTTTTACCAGTGCCTCCAAAAAATCTACCGGCATTTTCCGGTCGTACACAAAACGACAAATTGCTCCAATCTTCCGCTTCTTCACTTTCTCCTTCAGTTTTTCTACCATGCATTCTGCCGGCACATCATCTACAAACACATCGGCATCCCGCGAAATCTTGCAACAATAGCTGCATTCTACGTCGTACCCCACAAACATCTCTTGCAAGTTCGCTTTGATGATATCCTCCAGAAACATCAGATAATAGTTCCCCTCATGAAAAGGTAATTCCACAAAACGGGGCACCTTGCTATACGGCATCTTGATAAGATAATATTCCGAGTTATCCGCCCCGATTTTCCGGACTTTCACCGCCAGATACAAGCGCTTGTCACGCAAAAAGAAACGAACATTCTCCGGTTCTATTTTCATCGGTTGAAGATAAGGAAAAACTTCTTCGATAAAAAAACGGTGCACAAACTCCTTGTGGAAATCCTCTACCTCATTTTTACTCTGATAAAAGACGACATGGTTCCGCCGCAGTTCGGGAAGTATCTTTTGCTCATAAATACGTACACGATCCTCCAGCTGGTGGTTCACCACTTCCGTAATCCGCTGAATCAAGGCATGAGCCTCTCCTACCGTCATGTCTTCACTCTTTCCTCCAGAAGCTACGGCCTTGTGTTCCGCCACACGCACCTGATAAAATTCTTCTAAATTGGATGAGTAAATGGCTATAAAATTAATTCTTTCATACAAAGGAAGAGTATCGTCATCCGCTTCCAACAATACACGATGATTGAACGACAACCAGCTGATGTCGCGATTAAAATATTTATAGTGGCTTTCCATAATAGAATTCTTCAAGGTTTGGTCAAATGTACTATCTTTGTCGGACAAAAACAACAGAAAAATGAAAAGAATAGGACTTCTGTCCGATACCCATGGCTATTGGGACGAACGTTACCTGAAATATTTTGACACCTGCGATGAAATATGGCATGCCGGAGACATCGGCTCACAAGAAGTGGCCGACCGGTTGGCCGCCTTCCGCCCCCTCCGGGCCGTATATGGAAATATCGACGGTCAGGACATGCGTCTCCGTTTTCCGGAAATCAACCGCTTCCAACTAGAAGGAGCCGACGTACTGATGAAACATATTGGGGGATATCCGGGGAAGTACGACCCTTCCGTCCGGCAGATTCTCGCCACGCAACCCCCGCAACTGTTTATCAGCGGACACTCCCACATCCTAAAAGTAAAATATGACCCTCACCTGCACCTGTTGCACATCAATCCGGGAGCTGCTGGAAAATATGGTTTCCATCAAGTACGTACACTGATACGTTTCTCCATCACAGAGGGAAGTTTCTCCAATTTAGAAGTAATAGAATTAAATGATTAAAGCAAAAAAATCTTGTTGCATTCGAAAATCTTTCCGAAATTTGCAGCAAAAATAGAAACCATATATGAAAACATATTTAGTTACGGGAGCTGCCGGATTCATTGGGGCTAATTACATAAAATACATCCTGGCCAAGCACGACGACATCAAAATCATCATACTTGACGCCTTAACGTATGCAGGAAACCTGGAAACAATTTCCCACGATATCGACAATGAACGCTGCTTCTTTGTAAAAGGCAATATTTGCGACCGCAACCTGGCCGACCAGTTATTTGCCGATTACAAATTTGACTACATCGTAAACTTTGCCGCCGAAAGTCACGTAGACCGCAGCATCGAAAATCCACAACTCTTTTTACAGACAAACATTCTAGGCACACAGAACCTACTGGATGCTGCCCGCCGTGCATGGGTGACGGGAAAGGATGAAAACGGTTATCCCACCTGGAGAAAGGGAGTGCGTTTCCACCAAGTTTCGACCGATGAAGTATATGGTTCCTTAGGACCGGAAGGCTATTTCACAGAAGAAACTCCTCTTTGCCCACACAGCCCATACAGTGCTTCCAAAACCAGTGCCGACTTAATTGTCATGGCTTATCGGGATACTTACAAGATGCCGGTGACCATCAGCCGCTGTTCCAACAACTACGGCCCGTATCATTTCCCGGAAAAACTGATTCCACTGATCATCAAGAACATTCTGGAAGGGAAAAGACTTCCCGTATATGGCAACGGAACCAATGTGCGCGACTGGCTGTATGTGGAAGACCACTGCAAGGCCATCGATATGATTATCAACAAAGGTAAAGACGGAGAAATCTACAATGTAGGCGGACACAACGAGAAACAGAATATCGAAATTGTCAAACTGACCATCGCTACCATTCATCGGATAATGACCGAGCAACCCGAATACCGGAACGTGCTCAAAAAGAAGGAAATGACTGCCGACGGACAAATCAGCATTGACTGGATCAACGATTCACTGATTACCTTTGTCAAAGACCGCTTGGGACACGACCAACGTTACGCCATCGACCCAACCAAGATTACCCGTGAATTGGGATGGACACCCGAAACCAAGTTTGAAGACGGTATCGTCAAAACCATCAAATGGTATCTTGACCATCAGGCATGGGTGAAGAATGTTACCAGCGGAGAATACCAGAATTACTACGACAACATGTACAAGAATCGCTGAAAAGCAATTTCTTTATCACTTCATAGAATGTCATTCCAGAAAGCAGTTTCCAGAATGACATTTTTTATTTCCCTTTATTTGTTTTCATTTTATCTATGCATACAAATAAAACAAAATCATTTTGATAAGTTATTTCACATTTCGCTTGCATATTTACAAAATACACCTATCTTTGCAAGCAAAACAAACAATTAAAGAAATAAACAAATGAGTTACCTTATAAAACCTGTCGGCTACAAGCCGTTGCTTGACATGAAGCAAACCGAACTGGGTATCAAGCAGATTAAAGAATTTTTCCAGCAGAACCTTTCTTCCGAACTTCGCTTGCGGCGTGTAACCGCTCCATTGTTTGTTCTGAAAGGAATGGGTATCAACGACGACTTGAACGGTACGGAACGTCCGGTCACCTTCCCGATAAAAGACTTGGGCGACCAGCAGGCAGAAGTGGTTCATTCACTGGCCAAATGGAAGCGACTGACTTTGGCCGACTACCAGATTGAACCGGGCTACGGTATCTATACCGACATGAACGCGATTCGTGCCGACGAGGAACTGGGTAACATCCACTCCCTGTATGTAGACCAGTGGGATTGGGAAAGGGTCATCACGCCGGAACAGCGGACAGTAGATTTCCTGAAAAGCATCGTGACCCGCATCTATGCGGCCATGCGACGCACGGAATACATGATTTGTGAAATGTATCCGCAAATCAAATCCTTCCTGCCGCACGACGTGCATTTCATCCACTCTGAAGATTTGCTGCAGATGTACCCCGACAAGACCGCCAAGGAGCGTGAGAACCTGATTACCGAACGTTTCGGGGCTGTATTCATCATCGGTATCGGCAACAAGCTGAGCAACGGACAACCGCACGACCTGCGCGCTCCCGACTATGACGACTACACCACCATCGACCCGAAGACCGGACTGCCGGGACTGAACGGAGACTTGCTGGTATGGAACGACGTACTACAGCGCGCTTTCGAAATTTCTTCCATGGGTATCCGTGTGGACAAAGCTGCCATGCTCAAGCAACTGGAACTGGCCGGAAAAGAAGAACGTACCAAACTTTATTTCCACCAGCGCCTGCTGAACGATACATTGCCGCTCACCATCGGAGGAGGTATCGGACAGTCACGTCTGTGCATGCTTTACCTGAAAAAAGCCCACATCGGAGAAATTCAAGCCAGCATCTGGCCGGAAGAGATGCGCAAAGAATGCGCGGAACTGGGCATGCAGCTTATCTGATACAAACACACACTATTATAACCATCCCCTTGTTTCCACTCCACGGAGAGCAGAAGCAAGGGGATTCATTTTTTCAGAAAAAGCCGTTCGGACTGTTTCTACCAATTGATGGGTGTCTCGCCATGAGCCACCAGATACTCATTGGTACGGCTGAAATGCTTGTTGCCAAAGAACCCGTTGTAGGCCGACAAAGGCGAAGGATGTACGGAAGTCAACACCAGATGCTTGTTGCGGTCAATAAAAGCTCCCTTCTTCTGGGCATAAGAACCCCACAAGATAAATACCAGATGTTCTTTCTGCTCGGCCAGTGCCCGAATGGCCGCATCCGTAAACTCTTCCCACCCTCTCCGCTGATGGGAACCCGCCTGATGCGCCCGTACCGTCAACGTAGCGTTCAACAGCAGTACCCCCTGCTCTGCCCACCGGGTCAGATTCCCGCTCGCAGGCATCGGAGTGCCCAAATCGTCATGAATCTCCTTGAATATATTCTGCAAAGAAGGCGGAAACGGTACCCCATCGTTGACCGAAAAGCACAACCCATGCGCCTGTCCCGGTCCGTGATACGGGTCCTGCCCGATAATCACCACCTTCACCTTATCAAAAGGGCAAAGATTGAACGCATTGAAAATCAGCCGTCCGGGAGGATATACCGTGGTCTGCTTGTATTCCTGGCGGACAAAATCCGTCAACCGGACAAAATAATCCTTTTCAAACTCTGAGGCCAACGCCTTTTTCCATCCTTCTTCTATCTGTACATTCATACTATCCTGATTAAATGATTAATCCCAAAGATTCAACTTGTTTTTCTTCGCTTCTTCCAGTGACACCGTCTTCACCACTTTCTGCTTGTTCTTGTCACGCAAAGCCTGATACTCCTCGTTCAACGCCTCTACAAAAGCCGGACGCTGTTCCGGATTCAGCAGTTTGGCAGCCACCAGCGCATTCTGCGAAGCATCTTTCATGTACACCACCGGCGCGTGATATACGGGCGCAATCTTCAAAGCCGTGTGCAATTTCGAGGTGGTTGCCCCTCCAATCATCACCGGCACATCCACTCCCGCACGCTGCAGTTCCGTCACCACATGCACCATTTCCTCCAATGAAGGTGTAATCAGTCCGCTCAACCCTACGATATCCACTTTTTCCCGGATGGCCGTCTCCACAATTGTCTCTGCCGGTACCATCACACCCAAGTCGATAATCTCATAGTTGTTGCACGCCATGACCACCGATACGATGTTCTTTCCGATGTCGTGCACGTCGCCCTTCACCGTGGCCACCAGCACCTTTCCGGCACTGCGGGCACCCTCCTCCTTTTCCGCCTCGATATAAGGCTGGAGAATGGCTACGGCCTTCTTCATGGTACGCGCCGTTTTGACTACCTGCGGCAAGAACATCTTACCCGAACCGAACAAATCGCCCACATGGTTCATGCCCGCCATCAGCGGACCTTCAATGATGCTCACTGCATTCGGGTAACGGGAAAGCGCTTCCTGCAAGTCCTCTTCCAGATAGTCTGAAAGTCCTTTCACCAATGCATACTGCAACCGTTCTTCCACCGTGGTATCTTTACGCCACAGCAACTGAGCCTCATGTCCTTCCTGCGAAGCCGTTCCTTCCTTTTCCCGCTTCAGCCGTTCCGCCGTTTCAATCAGCCGTTCCGCCGCATCGGACCGGCGGTTCAACACCACATCTTCAATCCGTTCCAGGATATCCTGCGGAATGTCCGTATAAAGCACGGAAGTGGCCGGATTCACAATGCCCATATCCATACCCTGCTGAATGGCATGATAGAGGAACACCGCATGCATGGCCTCACGGATATAATTGTTGCCGCGGAAAGAGAACGACAAGTTGCTCACTCCTCCGCTCACATGTGCTCCCGGCAGATGCTTGCGTATCCATCCGGTAGCCTGAATGAAATCGACCGCGTAATTGTTGTGTTCTTCGATACCCGTAGCCACGGCCAGCACGTTGGGGTCGAAAATAATATCGTGTGGATTAAATCCTACCTTGTCCACCAGAATACGGTAAGCCCGTTCACAGACCTCAATCTTGCGGCTGAAGGTATCGGCCTGCCCCTTCTCGTCGAAAGCCATGACAATGACAGCCGCCCCGAGCTCTTTTACCTCACGGGCATGTGCCACAAACACGTCCTCCCCTTCCTTCAAGGAGATGGAGTTGACAATGCATTTACCCTGCACACACTTCAGTCCCGCACGAATCACTTCCCATTTGGAAGAGTCAATCATGAGGGGCACACGGGCGATTTCCGGTTCCGAAGCCACCAGGTTCAGGAAGGTGGTCATCTCTTCTGCCGCATCCAGCAGTCCGTCGTCCATATTGACATCGAGAATCAATGCCCCGTCTTCCACCTGCTTGCGGGCGATGGACAAAGCCTCCTCGTATTTCTTCTCGTTGATGAGCCGGAGGAACTTCCGCGAACCTGCCACGTTGCAGCGTTCCCCCACATTCACGAAATTGATTTCGGGTGACACTTCCAGCAGTTCCAGTCCCGACAGCCACATATACTTGTGCGGCTGCACCGGCACACGAGGCTGCACCCCCCGAATCAAATCCTGATATTTGGCTATATATTTTTCCGTGGTACCACAACATCCACCAATGATGTTGACCAGTCCTTCGTCGATATATTCCTTCACCTCGGCCGCCATATCTTCCGGCGTCTGGTCATACTGTCCCAGTGTGTTCGGCAATCCGGCATTCGGATACGCACTGACATAATAAGGTGCACGGGCAGCCAGTCTTTCCAAAAAAGGCTTCAACTGACGGGCCCCGAACGAACAGTTCAGTCCGATAGAGAAAATATCCGCATGTTCCACTGAAGCCAGAAACGCATCCAGTGTCTGTCCCGACAACGTACGTCCACCCACATCCGATACCGTAACCGACAGCATCAGAGGAACCTTCCGACCCGTTTTTTCCATCGAAAGTTCCGCCGCCCGAATCGCCGCCTTGGCATTCAGCGTATCGAAAATGGTTTCGATGAGCAAGGCATCCACCCCGCCTTCCAGCAAGGCTTCCATCTGCTCGCAATAAGCCTCCTGCAATTCATCGAAGGTCAATGCCCGGAAAGCCGGATTGTTCACATCCGGACTCATGGAGCACGTCTTGTTGGTCGGCCCCACAGACCCCGCCACAAAACGAGGCTTCTCCGGATTCAAAGCTGTAAACTCATCGGCTATCCGACGGGCCAAACGGGCAGCTGCCAGATTGATTTCCCGGCAATAGGCCTCCACATGATAGTCGGCCATCGACACCGAAGTGGCATTAAACGTATTGGTTTCAATAATGTCGGCTCCCGCTTCAAGGTATTTCCGGTGAATGTCTTCTATCACCTCCGGACGCGTGAGGCACAGCAGGTCGTTGTTTCCTTTCAGCTGTCCCTTTGCCTCCTTGAAACGTTCCCCACGGAAATCCGCTTCCGACAAATTATATTGCTGTATCATCGTACCCATTGCCCCGTCGAGCACCAGGATACGTTCCCGTATCAGTTGTGGTATTGTCTTTGTCTGCATAGGCATGCCTACCCTTTAATCGTTTGGTTTAGCGTTTGAACATGCGGTCCATCATCCGCCGGTCTTCTTTCTCTTTCAATGTCTGACGTTTGTCATACTGTTTCTTACCCTTGGCCAGCGCAATGACCACCTTGGCCAGTCCACGCTCGTTGATATACATGCGGGTAGGCACAATGGTAAAGCCCGGCTCCTCGGAGGTGCGCTGCAGTTTCCGCAGTTCCTTCTTGGTCAGCAGCAGCTTACGGTCGCGCCGCGCCGTATGGTTGTTGTACGAACCGTAAAAATACTCGGCAATGTGCATGTTCTTCACCCACAGTTCCCCACGGGAGAAGAAGCAGAACGTATCTACCAGACTCGCCTTCCCTTGCCGGATGGACTTGATTTCCGTACCGGTCAGCACGATTCCTGCGGTGTACGTATCGATGAATTCATAATCGAACGATGCCCGCTTGTTCTTGATATTAATATTATTTGCAACTGGTCTCATCAATTCAAAATTACAGACAATTTATTAAACACAGATTCTATCACTATCGGAGAAAGCAGAATCAAGATGGAAGCTACCACCGTATACGACGTCAGCTTGCTTTCCGCAATACCTAAAAAGCGCCGTGCCCCTTCAAACACAACCAACACCGTATACAACTGCAATATCCAGTGCAGGATTTCAATGGAAACCAGTCCGTTCACTATGTCAAGCACAAACAAGACTGTCATGGAATACCCTACGAACACCTGCAGCTTATCTTTCGGAAGATATTTGTCAAACCACCTCCAACTGATTTTGTCGAGCAGGTATGCAGCCAGGAAAAAACCTCCAAACAAGGCCACGGCTACGGCACAGCAACGAGTCAGTGCCCATTGAAAAAATTCCGTACTGACATCACGTCCGATAAAGGTACCAATAAATTCCGATAAACCGCACAATCCGATCAACGGATAAACATATTCTGACATCATTCGGTTTCCTTCTCCTTCGGATGCCTCTTTTTCCCAAAAACGTCCGGGCGAAGAAAGCAAAAATGCCATTTTATGAAACAATTCTTTATAATTCATTCTTAATTCTTTTCATTATGCGACGAAACGAAATGCAAATTTACAAAAAAGAATGAGATATGAGAAAGAGCCGAATATCTTTTCAAGCTATTTAAATGTCCCTTAAACAAGAGGCAAAAATAAAAGGGAAATCAATCCGACTGAAAAACACTTTCGCATCTGAAACAAAATGTCCGGGCGTTTTGCTCCAAGTTTTCTAAAGGCTTCCAATGTCATCAAGAATCGACTTTTAACGTTCCGAATAATTTATGTTAATTTCTTATCTCATCCCCTTCCTAAATCAATTTATGTTCTTTACTTTTGCGTTTGACAATAGTGTAAAACTTATAAAAACATGTATAAAATAGGGATTGACATGGGCTCTACCACAGTCAAAGTGGTAACCATCGATGAAAAAGGAAACCTCATATTTTCAAAATACAAACGACATCATGCAAAAGCAAAAGAGACCGTAACAAATATCCTCCAAGAGCTGCTGAATAAAATCGGTGACGCAGATGTGTATCTTTGTCTCACCGGCTCAGTAGGTATGGGTTTGTCAGAACAATATTCATTGCCCTTTGTCCAAGAGGTTGTAGCAGCCACCAAAGCCATCCAGCAACATTATCCACAAATCACTTCCATGATTGACATTGGTGGAGAAGATGCAAAAATCGTCTTCTTCACTCATGGCCAGCCTACTGATTTAAGAATGAACGGAAATTGTGCTGGAGGAACAGGAGCATTCATCGACCAAATGGCCGTAATTCTCGGCACAGATGTGGAAGAGCTGAACAAACTCGCGCTTAAGGCTACCCGCATATATCCGATAGCATCCCGATGCGGTGTATTTTGCAAGACAGATATCCAGAATCTGGTGGCTAGAAACGTAAGCAGAGAAGACATCGCTGCTTCCATCTTTCATGCTGTAGCCGTACAAACCGTAGTCACTCTAGCACATGGATGGGATATCAAAGCACCGGTTCTTTTCTGTGGTGGCCCGTTAACCTTTATTCCTGCCCTTCGAAAAGCTTTCATAGAATATCTTCACTTACAAGCAGAAGACATCGTGCTGCCTGAAAACGGCACTCTGCTACCTGCTTTGGGTGCAGCACTTTCATCTACACAAAAAGCTTCAACATACAAACTTTCCCAATTGACAGACCAACTGCGTATCCCCGGATATTCCAATCGCTCATCACAAGGACTACCTCCGATTTTCTCCACAGCCGACGAGCACAAAAAATGGGAAAACAGAATCTCCACACATCAATTAAAAGCAACTCACTGGAAATCAGGAATACAAGATGTTTACATTGGAATTGATTCCGGTTCCACCACCACAAAGATTGTTGTAACTGACCCAGATGACCAAATACTGTTCACCTATTACCAACCCAACGGCGGACATGCCATCGAAACCGTATCCGAAGGACTGAATTTACTGAAAACGCAATGTGAAGCACATCACACAACCCTCTGTATTAAAGGAAGCTGTTCCACCGGCTATGGGGAAGACCTGATCAAAGCGGCTTTCCAGTTAAATGCAGGAATCGTAGAAACTATTGCACATTACGTAGCTGCTCATTACCTGGACCCAGAGGTCTCATTCATTCTTGACATCGGTGGGCAAGACATGAAAGCCATCTTCGTTCATCAGGGAATCATCGACCGGATTGAAATCAACGAAGCCTGCTCTTCCGGATGCGGCTCTTTCATCGAGACATTTGCCCACACACTGGGATATACAGCTCAAGAATTCTCACAGGCTGCCTGCCGTGCTTCCGAGCCCTGCGATTTAGGATCCAGATGTACTGTTTTTATGAACTCAAAAGTAAAACAAGTCCTGCGGGAAGGCGCAACCATAGATGACATCGCAGCCGGACTGGCTTATTCCGTGATGAAAAACTGCCTGTATAAGGTCCTGAAATTAAAAGATGCAGCCGAACTTGGCAACCACATTGTAGTACAAGGAGGAACCATGCGAAACGATGCCGTAGTACGTGCCCTGGAACGATTGACCGGAACAGAAGTCATCCGGTGTAACAAACCAGAACTGATGGGAGCTTTCGGTTGTGCTTTATATGCCCGCCGCCACAGCCAGACTTCACTCTCGCTAGAAGATATTCTTTCAAAAGCCCATTATACGACTCACACCCTGCATTGCAAAGGATGCGACAACCACTGCCAAGTGTTCCGCTATCGATTCGACAACGGAAAGAATTATTACTCTGGTAATCGATGTGAAAAAATTTTCACAAACGGTTCCAAGGAAGAAGCCGGTGAAAACGCATATCACTTCAAGAACCAGCAACTGTTTCAACGCACTCAGTTTGAAGTCCCGACTCCCCGAATGACCATCGGTATCCCCAGAAGCCTGAATATGTATGAGGATTTTCCTTTCTGGCACACTCTGTTCACGACATGTGGCATACGGGTCTTGCTATCTGGAAAGTCAGACTTTAAAGATTACGAACAGAATGCCCGGAAAGTCATGTCCGACAATATCTGCTTCCCAGCCAAACTGGTACATGCTCATATACAACAATTAATAGACCAAAAAGTAGACCGAATCTTCATGCCTTTCGTCATTTTCGAGAAGAAAGGCAATGAACAAAACAGCTACAACTGCCCCATCGTGACTGGATATGCAGAAGTTATCAAAAGTGTACAAAACATGGGAATCCCCATCGACTCGCCATCCATCTCCTTCAAAGAAAGAGATTTGCTATATACACAATGTGCCTATTACCTGAAAGAACTGGGAGTGGAAGAATCCTGTATCCGAAAAGCCTTTGCTCAAGCAGAGCAAGCACAAGACAAATTCCAGCAGTCACTGACCAAGTATAATCTGCAATTGCTGGAAAAAGCCCGGAAACAACATCATCCGATAATTCTTCTGGCCGGACGACCTTATCATACCGACATGCTGATTCAACATAAAATTTCCGATATACTGGCAGACATGGGAATCGATGTCATCACAGACGACATCGTACGTAACTTGCCTCAAGACATGAATCATACGCATTTTTTGGCACAATGGTCTTATCCCAACCGGATTCTGAAAGCTGCACAATGGTGTGCTACACAAGGGACAGACGTGCAGTTCATCGAAATGACGTCTTTCGGATGCGGACCTGATGCTTTTCTAACAGACGAAGTTCGCGACATACTGATTCGAAAAGGAAAGCCCTTCACCCTTCTCAAACTGGACGACATCAGCAACGTGGGCTCCATGAAACTCCGTATCCGTTCACTGACAGAAAGTATGAAGCTCTTTCATGAAACTGAAATGGACAGAAAGGAAACACCTGTTTCCACGACTCCTGTAGTCAGTGAGAGTGACCTTCGTCACAAAAAAATTCTGTTGCCGTTCTTCACGCCATTCATTTCTCCACTAATTCCCGCCATCATGCATTTAGCCGGATACGACACGGAGAACCTGGCACTCAGTAATACGGAATCGTGTGAATGGGGATTGAAGTATGCCAACAATGAGGTATGCTATCCAGCTACCTTGATTGTGGGCGATGTCATCAAAGCTTTCAAGAGCGGAAAATACAACCCGGAACAGACCATCGTCGCCATGACCCAAACCGGCGGGCAGTGTCGTGCCAGCAACTACCTGCCGCTCATTCAGAAAGCATTGGAAGAAGCAGGCTATCCGTCCACCCCGGTCATATCATTGACTTTCGGACGTTCGATGGAAACCGGGCAGCCCGGTTTCAAGATAAACTGGATAAAAATCTTGCCGGTAGCGCTCCGCAGTATTCTTTACAGTGACTGCATCGCTAAATTCTATTACGCGGCTGCCGTGCGTGAGAAGGAACCCGGACAGGCTAAACTACTTCGGGATAAATACCTGAAGCAGGCCGAAAAACTGCTACTGGCCAGCCGGAGCAAAGAATTATGGAAGCTGATGTCGCAGGCCGCCGAAGAATTCAATTCCATTTCCCGCAACATCGACTGTCCCAAAGTGGGAGTGGTAGGAGAAATTTTCCTGAAATTCAACCCTTTCGCACAGAAAAACATCATTGAGTGGCTGACGGAACAGGGCATTGAAGTGGTACCTTCCGTCCTGACCGATTTCTTCATGCAAAACTTCGTCAACCGGAAAGCCCGGATAGAATCGCATATTCAGAAAGAAACACTCCCCGTTTTCGTCTACAAGTCGGCCTACCTGCTGATCAAGAAACAGATTGAAAAAGCCAACCGGATTGGAAAGGAATTCCGCTACTTCGTCCCCTTCAAGGACATCTTTGAAGAAGCAGAGGAAGCCCAGAAGGTTATCTCATTAAACGCTCAATTCGGCGAAGGCTGGCTGCTTCCGGCAGAAATCATGTCGTATGCCCGCCAAGGAATCTACAATGTGGTCAGCCTGCAACCTTTTGGCTGTATTGCCAACCACATCGTATCGAAAGGCATAGAAAAACGTATCAAACATTTCTACCCCGAAATGAACATCCTTTCCCTGGATTTTGACAGCGGAGTCAGTGACGTCAACGTTACCAACCGCCTGCTATTGTTCATTGACCACTTAAAATAACGAATACCATGACTGAAGAAAAAAAACTCAACCTAGAAAACAAAATTCTGCAAACTGCCAAATCCTTGTTCATGGAAAAAGGCTACTCTGATACCAGCATGAGCGAGATTGCCGAACGAGTAGGCATCAATCGTCCGGGATTACATTATTATTTCAGAACAAAAGATAAAATGTTTCATGCTGTCTTCGGCATGATTATCCAATCCATCATCCCCCAGCTCCAAAACATCATACAACAAAAGGACCGGTCCTTTCCTGAACGGATTGAACAAGTAGTAGACGTGTATTACCGCATGTGGCTGCAGAATCCTTATCTGCCATTGTTCGTAGTAAGGGAAATGCACCGCGACATGAACTTTATGCTTACAGCTTTCCAAAACTTAAACATATCCCATTTCTTTGAAAATCTGAAAGACTGCCTACAGGAAGAGATGAACAGTGGAAAACTACGGAAAGTACCATCACGCATGGTTTTTTTCACATTCTACAGCGCACTGATATTTCCCTTTATTTCACGCAATCTGGTGAATACGACTATGCTGGATGAAGATGAAAACTTCGAAGATTTACTGACAGAATGGAAACCCTACATTGTCCGTCAGATGGTAAATCTCTTATGCATATCAGAATAAGAAAAAGACTCTCTTTCACGTTGTTTTTCACCTTGCTGAAAGAGAGTCTTTCTGCTTCATTCATCTTGATGTGGTAATACTTCCAATACTTTCACCGCAACTTTCGAAGCTGCCTCAACCAACTGCACAAGTGCCAAACTCCCAATACCTCAAAGAAAAGGCCTGTCTGGAAATGGCATATTCCCCAATGAGTATTTCCAGTCCCTTTCAATGTCAGAAGCATAATTCCGGAAACCACGGTCAGCAAATACATAACAGAAAGAAAGCAGGTCACTTTACTGTGCCTTCCAAAACCTTTCCCCAAATTCCGATACCATCCCCAATGCGCTTTTATATGTATCCAAGAACATACTAAAAACGACCAGGCACACAACAGATGCACAGCTGTCCATAACCGATTCCCTTGCTGTCACAGCCATGTCCGACGGCATGCATACTCAAGCCGCTAAGCAGTGTCAGCAGAAACAAACGCCTCAACGTAATGTCAGTGCGATAAAGCCACTTTCTATTCATATTCTTTCCTTTTTAAAATTGCCTGATGCCGACAAACCTTCATACATTTCAGACAACCGATACAACGGTCAGTATTCCTGATTACAGCATGCTTGTGCCACAACAGCTGAATTTTACCTATCACCTGCTCAGGGCATACTTTCATGCAGTCAATACACCCTATACACCGATGAGCATCAAGCTGAGTGTATTCCGTCTGGTATCGCCTATGACTTTCTCTACATACAATCGAAGTAATTCTTTGAAGGCAATGGTATGCTCTATATACCGATGCAGGTTGTTTTGGAGAGGCAAATTCCCCCGCATGGCATAGCCCACAAGCTCCAGAATGGAAAGCGCAAGACGCTGAATAAATGATTTGAACATCTCTTTGTCTTTTTCTCTTTCAGCCAACATACGGAATAACTACTCCATATCTCTCCGCAGTGAAACGGGCAACATAACGGTTTGAGAACTTAATATATATTACCCAAAGACTCTTTTCTGAATTTCCTCCACAAACGTGCTGTCCACAAAGAGAACATAGGCTGACAGACCTGAAGAATTTAGAAGTTCATATACCTGTCCAGGCTGTGTCATCATTACTGTCCCTGCGGTTATCTGATAAGTCTTAAAGTCAATACATATCTCATACTCACCAGCTTCCACAAAACCAAACATATAATAATCGTCCTGATGCGTATACGTCACAGGGGTATCTTGCGACACACCTGGCAAAAATCGGCGAAGATAAATTCCCATTTCCAAAAGATTGGAAACTTTATGCTGAGGTAACTTTGACACTTTTCTCCTAAAGATTAAATCTATTTCACGAACTTGTAAAAATACTAAATTCTTCAAATCTTCCCATTTTATTGAACCTTTTCCGCTCCTATTTGTTTTCTATACAATTACCATAAATATTTATATTTACTCACTACCCACAAACGAGAAAACTAGTTAAGAAAACTTACCTTGAAACCATTGCGTCTGAGCAAGCTATTCTTCCCCTATCAATACAATTACAATTTCAATAAACCTCCGTACACTATCTTACCAACAATGAGTAAATTATTCTCCAAAGATATAATAAAAAAAATTCATTAACCATACCTAAACAAACATCATGAAAACAAACCAGATTTTACAACTGATACTTATCTGTATCATTTTTCCCTTATCTGCATGCTCGGTCTCTCACACGCATGACGGAACCTACGAAGGTATACTGCCGGCTGCAGATTGTCCCGGCATTTACATCATGCTGACAATCGATGGAAACAAATACGAACTGCTGGAAAAGTATCTTACACGGCCTGAAACATTTGTCACTTATGGAGATATCAAACAACAAGGACAAACGCTTCATTTGGACAATCAAATGGAATTTACATGTGATTCCAATCACCTGTCATATAAAAATATAAGTTTAAGACAAGTTTCTACCCAAAACTCACTACCTGAGATTTTCATCTCACAGTCACTCAAGGAAAACCAAAGCGGAGAAGATGCCCTTCTCAAAGTATACAGCCGGAAAGGAAAGCAGTTTGCTGATTTTTATTTCAGAGATAACAAATACAACTTGGAGGAGAGTTCACAAAATGATTCCATAAAAGAATATGCCGATGCAGGAAAACACATAAAGCTTTCTCTACCTGTACCACGGCTTTCTTCATTACAAGAACTGACTTTCAAGAATGATACTGCTGCATACACCTTTACCCTATTGACACCTTGCAACAATATCTACCGTATAACTGATGAAAAGGAGGAAAATGTTCTTCCAAACATATTGGACGTCATCTATTACAATGACGGACAACAGGCCTTTGTAAAACTGCTTCATTCCACGCTTTCAAACTGTTATACACTACCTCAGACTGAAGCTTCCGCCAAGACGGCAATCTATACAGACGGACAAACAGAATGGCAACTTCTGAATCATCGCAATGCGGTATTGATTACCAATCATCAGAAATATGAATACATAGAAGAATAAATAAAATAGAAATAATAAATCTAAACAACAAAGACTATGATACAAATCATACTTGAATACCTAATCGTAAGCATTATTTGCTTTTTCTTTACCCTCATATCCATTTATCGGGCTCCCACAGATATTGAACTTTGGGGAAAAGAAACAGACTAAACCTGCCAGTAAGAACGACTCAATTCATAAATACCCCCAATAGTTTTACGTGTAACTTTGGGGGTAATTTTACTTAATTTAATTGATATGAATTCAATGTAAATGAATAAAAATCCTTGCTGACAGCTGAAATAAAACAAAGAATTCTTTACCCAAAAGTATCACAAAATTATTCTTACTCATTTCTATTTCATTCTTTTGGGGAGTGAAAAATATGGCTTTACACTTCCTCAAAACCCTTCATTCAGTATTCTTTACTGATTGTCCATATTCAACCGCGACATTTCCGTCTCGGCCGCACTCTGATTCTTCATCTTCTTTTCCGTGCGGAAGCGATAAGTAATCGTGAAACCGACTTTTCGGGTTTCCTCCTTTCCGACACTGTGCATGATAATATCATTCAGACGGGCTGAAGCACGCGTATTGTTCTTATTGAAAATGTCGTAAGCATCCAATGAAAGTTGAAGCTTGTCTTTCAGGAACGATTTCTTCAAACTCAAGTTGAAGGAGGTATAACTCTTCGCTTCGTACAACTGATAATAGCCTCTGGAACCATAATTAAAATCAGCAGACAACAGGAATCCGGAAGGAAGTGTGAAACTGTTGTTGAAGTTCACCATCACCAATGGACGCCCGGCTTTTAGGACACTTTCGTTCGGCCCCGGATAACTGAAGAAGGTCTTCATGCAGGTCAGCGTAAGCGAAGGCATCCACCACTTCACTGGATATTGCATATTTACCATACCCGTCAGATTATGCATTTTATCAAAATTATCCATGCTGTTTCCAATCCCAATCAAATCGTCCTTTTCCCACAAAGAATAGATGAGAATATTCCATCGGACGATCCTGTACGTATTCTGAATGCTATGGTTGACAATCTTGACCTTAGTTCGTTCCATAAATTGTATAAGGAGTTCGGCCGTTCTCCCTATCACCCACGAATGATGCTCAAAGCTGTTTTGTATGCCTATATGAACAATATCTATTCCTG